>DATJRL010000017.1:0-9989 GCA_035504785.1 Caulobacteraceae bacterium | reverse complement strand
AGTAGCCGTAGACGCTGTCGCCGCCGTACTGGATGGCTGGCGCGAGGATGTTCTCGCCCGGCGCCATCAACCAGACCTGAGAGTACAGAAGGGAGCCGTTGCTCGAGTCGATGCTCGCCGTCCCTGGCGTGTTGCTGAAGGTCGAGAGCACGTTGCTCGAACTGACCGAGCCTACGATGGTGAGGTGGGTCAAGGCCGCGGGGTCGAGACCGGTGGTATCCGCGCCGCCGTTGATGGCCGAAGAGGCGTTGCCGGCCGCCCAGACGATGTAGATGCCCTTGTCGACGGCGTAGTTGATCGCGTTCACCACCGCCTGGGTCGGGATGTAGGTGAGACTGAGGCTGATGACGTTCGCGCCGTTGTTGGCCGCTTGGATGATGCCGTTGGCGACATCGACGTCGTAGCCGCTGCCTGACGCGTTCAGCACCTTCTCGGAGAGAATGGTCACGGCTGGCGCGACGCCGGACATCAGGTCGGTGTTGGGGTTGTAAGCGCCGCCCGCGATCGACGCGGTCGCGGTGCCGTGGCCGTTGTCGTCGTCATAGCCATCCGAGCAGGTGAACGTCACCGCCGCGCACTGGGAGGCGGGGGAAATCCGCCCGGCGATCTCCGGGTTGGTCGGGCTGACGCCGGTGTCCACGAGCGCAAGCGTGATGCCGGCGCCCTCGTTGGCCTGACTCTCGACGGCGGCCGTCAGGTTGATCTGCGCGAACCAGCTCGCCGAGTAGCCCGACTGGAACGACGACGACGACACCGGCGGCGGGGGCGGCGGCGGCGGCGGCGCGGGCGGTGGAGGCGGCGGCGCGGGCGGAGGTGGAGGTGGCGCTGGCGGCGGCGGTGGAGGCGGAGGCGGAGGCGGAGGCGGAGGCGGAGGTGGCGCGGGGGGCGGCGACACCGGCGGCGGCGGCGAGCGCGGCTTCGGCGAGAACGGCAAGGAGCTCGGCGGCGGCGGAGGCGGAGGGGCTGCGGGCGGCGGAGGCGGCGCGGGCGGTGGCGACACCGGCGGCGCTGGTGGAGGGGGAGGAGGAGGGGGCGGAGGCGGCGGCGGCGCGACCGGCGGCGGAGGCGGAGGAGGAGGAGGAGGGGCCGCGGGCGGAGGCGGTGGCGCGGGCGGCGGCGATATCGGCGGCGGCGGAGGCGGAGGCGCCGCGGGCGGCGGCGGGGGCGACCTCGGCGGTGGCAGGAACGGGAGCGACTGGTCGGTCGCCGGCGTCGCGGCGGCGCCGAGCCAGGGGCCGGCGTCAAAGGCGCCGTGGCTGGAGGGCGGCGCGCTCGAAGCCGCGGCGGCCACGTCGGCGCTCGCGGCCAAGGCGAGCACCGTCGAAGCTCCCAGCAGGATATTCCTACTCATACCAGAGGCGCCCCAGTCGTCGAATCGGCCCCGGGACCATGAGCGGTCGAAGTTAATGAAGGCTAGCAGAGCCGATGCGCGCCCGCCACGGTCGGGGCGTCGTCGCGACCCTGTTCAGGTCATCGTGACCAGACTGTCGGCGCGGTCCTCGCCCTCGCCCGGCAAGTCGTCGAACGAGCCGTGGCTGGAGGCGTAGAGCTTGGCGTACAGCCCGCCCTTCTCCATCAGCGCTTCGTGCGGCCCTTTCTCGACGATGCGGCCGGCTTGCAGGACGATGATCTCGTCGGCGTCGCGCACCGTGGCGAGGCGGTGGGCGATGACCAGGCAGGTGCGGCCCGCGCAGAGCGCTCGCAGCGCCCGCTGGATCTCGAGCTCGGTGAAGCTGTCGATGTTCGCCGTCGCCTCGTCGAGAATCAGGATCTTCGGATCGATCACCAAGGCGCGGGCGAAGCTGATCAGCTGGCGCTGTCCGAGCGAGATGTTGCGGCCGCGCTGGCCGAGCGGCGTGTCGTAGCCCTGCGGCAGCCGCATGATGAAGTCGTGCGCCCGCACGGTCTTGGCCGCGGCCACCACCTGCTCGTGGGTGGCGCCGGAGGCGTAGCGTATGTTCTCCTCGATGGTGCCGGTGAACAGGAACGGCTCCTGCAGCACCATGCCGATGGTCTTGCCGAGGCTCGCCAGGCTGACATCGCGTACGTCGTGTCCGCCGACGCGCACCGAACCCTCGTTCACCTCGTAGAAGCGCCGCACCAGCGAGATGATGCTGGTCTTGCCCGAACCCGTCGGCCCGACCAGCGCCACCACCTGCTTCGGCTTCACCGTCAGCGAGATGTCGCGCAGGACCGGCCGTTCGGGGTCGTAACCGAAGGTGACATGCTCGAACTCGATGCTCGGCTCCGGATCGTCGAGGTCGACGGCGTCCGGCTTATCGATCAGCGTGACCGGGACATCGAGAACCTCGAAGATGCGATAACCGGCGGCCATCGCCCGCTGCAGGGCGGTGTATTGCATCGAGAGCGTGCGGACCGGCTCGAAGAACCGCTGCACGTAGATGACGAAGGCGACCATGTCGCCGACCTTCAGGGCCTTCTCCAGAACCTCGTCGCCGCCGACCACGATGATCACCGCCATGGCCACGCCGGTCAGGATCGCGACGGTGGGCGACATCAGCTGCGAGATGAAGGCGCTGTCGATCGCCGCCTTCATGTTGTCACGCGCCTTCTCCTCGTAGAGTTCGAAGTTCATCGCCTCGCGCCGCGTCTCCTGCACGGTGCGGATGCCGCTGATGTTCTCCGCCAGCGCGCCGTTGGCGATGGAGGAGGCGTCGCGCGAGCGGCGGAAAGTCTTCTTCGAGTAGGGCAGCCAGACGGCCCGGATGCCGATCAGCGCCGGCAGCACCAGCATGGTCAGAAGGCCCAGCTTCAGGTTCATGTGGAGCATGAAGCCGACGATGCCGATCAGCACCACGAAGTCGCCGAGGGTGCTGGTGGAGCTCTCCAGGAAGTCCTGCAGCGCGTTCACGTCGCCCTGCAGGCGGCTCATCACCCGCCCGACGTGGGTCTTGTCCATGAACGACAGGGCGACGGCCTGGAAGTGCTCGAACATCGCCCGGCGCACGTCGAAGATCACGCCCTGCGCCAGCTTCACGCTCATCCACTGGGAGACGATCGAGGTGACGGTGAAGACGATGGCGGCGATGACGAACTCGATCACCACAACGTCGATGCGGGTCAGGTCGATGGCGCCCGAGGCGCTGATGAACGTGGGCGCCGCGATCTTGGCGACGAGCTTCGCGCCGGTGGGGCTGGTGGCGACGTCGACCGCCTGACCGATCATCAGCGGCAGGAAGAGCTGGGCGATGGCCGAAAACACCACGGCCACCAGGGCGCCCGCCATCGGCCACGGATGCGGCCGGAGGAACCCGAAGAAGCGCCGCATGATGCGGGTGTCGAACGCCATGAAGATCTCTTCGGCGTCGGCGGTGCCCAGATTCGCGTTGCGGCGGCGGGGCGAGGGGCCCGGGTCGGGCACGTCGCGTTCGAAGGCGAAGTCGCTCATTCGGCCGGCTCCGCGAGCTTGCGGTGGATCACGGTGTCGGCGACCGAGAGCCCTTGCTCGGTGCGGGTCTGCAAGAGGAAGAGGTCGTGGTACTCCCCGCCCAGGGCGATCAGCGCCTCGTGGGTCCCGTGCTCGACGATGCGGCCCTCCTCGAGGACGATGATCTCGTCGGCGTGCATCAGCGAGGACAGGCGGTGGGCGATGATGATCGTCGCCTTGGCGCGGGTCGCCTCGGCCAGGGCGTCGCGCACCCGCTTCTCGGTCACCGCGTCGATGGCGGCGGTGGAGTCGTCGAAGATCATGACCCCCGGTCCCGGCACCACGCCGCGGGCGATCGACATCCGCTGGCGCTGGCCGCCGGAGAGCGCCACGCCCCGCTCGCCCACCCGGGTCGAATAGGCGGCCGGCAGGCCCGCGATATAGTCGTGCAACTGCGCGGTCTTGGTGGCGCCGACGATCCGCTCCTCCTCGGCCCAGGGGTCGGCGTAGGCGACGTTGTTGGTGACGGTGGAGTCGAACAGGAAGGCTTCCTGCTGCACCAGGCCGACATACTCGCGCAGGCTGGCGAGGGTGACGTCACGGATGTCGACGCCGTCGATGGTGATGCGCCCGTCCGTGACGTCGTAGAAACGCGGGATGAGATTGGCGATCGTCGACTTGCCCGACCCTGGCGGGCCGACGATGCCCAGCGTCTGCCCCGAGCGGACGGTGAAGCTGATGTCGTGCAGGATCGGCTTGCCGGCGACGTACGAGAAATCGACGTTCTCGAACCTGAGCGTCCCCTCGGTGGGGCTGAGCGGCCGGGCGCCCGGCTTGTCGGCGATATCGGGAGGGGTGTCGAGGATCTCGAACAGCCGCCCGCCGCAGACCGTCGCCCGCGCGGCCGACATCACGATCATGATCACCTGCCGCACCGGCGCTTGCAGGAGGTTCAGGTAGAGGATGAAGGCGGCCATCTGGCCCGGCGACATGGTCCCGGCCGCCACCTTGTGCCCGCCGTACCAGAGCACCAGCGCCTGCGAGGCGTAGAAGGTCAGGTTGGTGGTCCGCACCGCCCGCATGCGCAGCAGGATGCGCTGATAGGCCTGGCCGAGGGCTTCGGTGGAGGCCTTGTCGAACTTCGCCAACTCGAAGGCGCGCGAGGCGAAGGCGCGCACCACGCGGATGCCCTGGAGGTTCTCCTCCATCACCAGGGTCAGCACGCTCATCAGGTTCTGCACGCGCATCCACGCGACGCGCAGCAGGTAGCCGACGCGGCCAAGCGTGTAGATGCTGAACGGCACGAATGCGAGCGCCAGCAACGCCATGATCGGGTCGGCGAGGAACATCATGGTGGTGGCGACCAGCAGCAGCAGCACCAAGGTCAACGACTGCATCAGGCCGTTCTGGATGAACATCCGCGTGCCCTCGAGATCGATCATCCCGCGGGTGATCAGGTCTCCGGAGTGGATGTTGTCGTGGAAGCGGAACGACAGCTTCTGCAGGTGCTGGAAGTAGTCGAGGCGGAGCCGGTAGGCGACCTTCTGGCTGACCAGTTCGCCCTGGTAGCCGCCGAAGCCGTTGAGAAGGCCCTGCACGGCGCCCGCCAGGATCACCAGGCCCGCGGCTATCCAGAGCGAATGCTGCGAGTGCGAGAGAATCTGCGCCTGCTGCGCCGCCGACTCGTGCACGGCCCTGGCGCGGTCGAGCGCCTTCAGCAGCGCGGCCACCTGGTTCACCGCGCCGCCGAACAGGCGGGGCACGGTGAGACCGGCCACGGCCGCCACCAGCGAGCAGAACATCGCCAGCACCACCTGGAACGGGTCGACCTTCAGGGCCAGGAGCACGATGCGCCGCAGGATGTGCGGCATGGTGCTCACGTCGATCTCGGGTTTGACTTCTACGCCGGCGAGGCCGCCGGACGGCGCACCCCCGCCATGAGAATAAGACATCGAAATATCCGTGGTCGGTAATGGAATCCATTGTGGGGGCTCGGGAGCGCGAACGCAAATCGCCAAAGCCAGGGATCGAACGTTCGACCCCGCGTCGATCTCGACCGAATCGGCCGGCTCAGCGCTGCTTTCGCGCCGCCCGCGCCGCGAGGAACTCGGCCATCATCGTCCTGGGCTCGTCGCCTCGGTAGGCCTCGGCGAAGGCGTCGACGCCGGCCTGCACGGCCTCGGCGAGCGGCAGCCGCTCCCAGGCCTGCATCAGCGCCTTCTGCTGGCGAATCGCGGTGGGACCGCAGGCGAAGATGTCGGCGAGGCACGCTTCCACCGCGAGGTCCAACGCCTCGGGCGCGGCGACGTCCTCGACCAGGCCCCAGGCCAGGGCCTTGTGTGCGTCGATCGTTTCGCCGGTGTAGAGCAGCCGGCGCGTCCGGCCCCAGCCGATCAGCATCGGCAAGAGCGCGGCCTCGACCACCGAGGGAATGCCGAGCCGAACCTCCGGCATGCCGAATCGGGCGTCCGTGGCGGCGATCCGCAAGTCGCAGGCCGCGATCAGCTCCAGGGCGCCGCCGTAGCAGTGGCCCTGCACGCGGGCGATGACCGGGACCGGAATCGCCCGCACCGCGGCGCAGACGCGGTGCACCTGGGTGATGAAGGCCCGCGCGGCCTTCGGCCCCTCGATCTTCGCCATCTCGCGGATGTCGACGCCGCCGGCGAACGCCCGCTCCCCGGCGCCGGTCACGATCACGGCCCTGAGGTCCTCGTCGTCGGAGAGTTCGACGGCCTTGTCGATGAAGTCGGCCATCATCGCGGGCCCGATGGCGTTCAGCCGCGTGGGGTTGCTAAGGGTGAGCACGGCGACGCTCCCGCCCGGCCGCATCTGGGTGCGCAGGTCGATGTGAGGTTCGCTGGCGGTTGTCATATTACGGCGCTATCTCAGTCTGGAGTTTGAGGGAGACCATCATGATCGGCTACGCGACCATCGGCAGCAACGACCTGGAGAAGGCCAAGAGCTTCTACGACACCGTCCTCGTCCCGCTCGGCGGCAAGCGCGCGTTCGCGTCGGACCGCATGCAGGGCTACGCCGGCGCCGGCGGGGCGATGCTGGCGGTCTGCACGCCTTACAATGGCGAGAAGGCCGTCCCCGGCAACGGCAACATGGTGGCGCTGCAAGCCTCCGGACCTGAGGTGATCAAGCAGGTCTACGACCTGGCGCTCGCCAACGGCGCCACGGACGAGGGCGCGCCGGGCGAACGCATGTCCGGCTTCTACGGCGCCTACTTCCGCGACCTCGACGGCAACAAGGTCTGCGTCTTCAAGATGGGGTGAGGCCATTCTTCCCCCAAAGGGGAAGAGCCGCTACTCCACGATCGACGAGTAGACGATGCTCTTCAGCTGGCCGCGGAAGTTGAAGGCGCCGGACGGCATCAGCTGGGTCATGAACACCAGGCTCAGGTCCTCCTCCTGGTCGACCCAGAAGATGGTGGAGGCCGCGCCGCCCCAGTAGAAGTCGCCGGCCACGATCGAGCCGGACGTCACCGAGTCGAGCACGGTGGCGAAGCCGAGGCCGAAGCCGACGCCCTCGTTGGCGGTTTCCGAGAAGCTGGCGATCGCCATCTGGGTGAGGTCCTTGCCGTCCTTCAGATGGTTGCGGTGCATCAGCCGGACGGTGCGCGGCCCCAGCACCCTGGCCCCGTCGAGTTCGCCGCCGCGGCGCACCATCTCGCAGAAGCGCAGGTAGTCCTCGGTCGTCCCGGTCAGGCCGCCGCCGCCGGAGAAGAAGCTGGGTTCGGAGCGGTAGTCGCTCGTTTGCGGATCGTCGATCAGCTGAAGCGTCTTGTCGGCGCCGCGCCGATAATTGGCGCAGAAGCGATCCAGCTTCTCCGGCGCGACCGCGAAGCTGGTGTCCTTCATGCCCAGCGGCTCGAAGATGGTCTCGGCGAGGTACCTGTCGAACCGCTGGCCGGAGATCTTCTCCACCAGCGCGCCGCAGACGTCGGTCGAGAGCGAGTACATCCAGCGCTCGCCCGGCTGGTAGCGCAGCGGCACCTTGGCGAGCTTCTCCATGAACTCCATCAGCGTCTCGCCCTTGCCGCGGCGCACGCCGACCTCGCCGTAGACCTGGTCGACCGGGTGGCCGTCGTCGGGCGCGCCGAGGGCCGCGAGCTGCGAGCCGTAGGTGAGGCCGCCGGTATGGCAGAGCATGTCGCGCATGGTCACCGGCCGGTTCGGCGCCTCGGTCTTCATCTCCGCACCGCGGCCCGACACCCACACGCGGTGGTCCTTCCACGAGGGGAAGAAGCGGCTCACGGGATCGTTCAGCTGGAAGTAGCCGCGCTCGTACAGCGTCATCAGCGCCACCGAGGTGATCGGCTTGGTCATCGAGTAGATGCGGAAGATGGCGTCGTCGGCCATGGCCTTGCCGCGCTCGCGATCCATCTGGCCAAACGAGCGGAAGTAGGCGAGGTGGCCGTGGCGGGCGACCGCGACCTGGCAGCCGGCGATCTTGCCCGGCGCGATGTAGTTCTTTTCGAGGTGCTCGGTGATCCGCTCCAGACGCGCGGTCGAGAGCCCGGTGAGCTTGGGCGCCAATTCCATGATCGAAATCCTCCGGTGAGTATGTCGAACCCTCCCGCCGCCCCCGGGCGCCGTCAAGGCTTGTGGCGTCCGGCCTTGGCGGGCGTGCTGGCCTGCGCGCTGACGGCCGCGGCCGCCGCCGCGCCGCCGGAAATCACCCGCGCCACCATCCCCGCGCCGGCCGGCATGGAGAACCACGGCGCGGCCATCGCCGAGCTGCCGTCGGGCGCGCTGCTCGCCTGCTGGTACTCGGGGCTGCACGAGGAGGATCGCAGCGTTCGCATCCTTTGCTCGCGTGGCTCGAACGACGGCGCCGCCTGGTCCGCGCCCTGGACCGCTGTGGCGCCGGGCGACGAGGCGGTGGGCGCGTCGGGTCCCGACAAGAGCCTCGGCAACGTGACCCTCACCGTGACGCCGGACGGGCGGGTCTGGATGGTCCACGGCGTCATCCAAAGCCGCATTTGGCCGATCATCGGCGAGACCTGCCGCAACTGGGCCTGCGGGCGGATCGACGCGCGGGTCTCGGCCGACGGGGGCCGCACCTGGTCCCGCGCCACGCGGCTCGTCGATGTGGAGGGCGCGCTGCCCCGGGCGGAGCTGAAGCCGGTTCCCGGCGGCTGGCTGGGGCCGTTCTACGAGGAGACCGCGCAGCGATCCTTCATCGCCAAGCTCAGCCTCTCCGGCCAGACGCCGACGCTGCATGCGCTCTGGCGGCTCGACGGCGCGAAGCTCATCCAGCCGGCGCTGGTGCGCCAGAACGACGGCCGTTTCCGGGTCTATTTCCGCGATCAGCGCAAGCAGGGCGTCTACACCGCCAGGTTCGATCCCCGGACAGGCGCCTGGTCTGACCTGGCCCGCACGAACCTCCCCAATCCCGGCTCGGCGGTGGACGCCTTCAGCGACGGCGAAGGCCGCTACGTTCTGATCTACAACCCCTCCAGCGCCACCCGCGACAAGCTTTCCCTTGCGCGTTCGGTCGATGGCGCCTACTTCGCCGCCGGCTGCGATCTTTCCCTGCCGGGGGCGGAAGGCGTCGCCGCCTATCCCTCGGTCATCCGTGGGCGGGACGGCGCTTGGCGCGTGGTCTATTCGGCCAACGCCAAGGGCGCGATCAAGTTCGTGCGGTTCACCAGCGCATGGCTGGTGAAATGTTTCGCGAGATAGGGTTAGGGAGCAAGAAACGACCGTGTCGAAGGCATTCGAAGTCGCTGCTTGCGAACGAAAAAGCGCAGAACGCCGCAGGGCCACGCGGTCTTGATCGGCGGCCAGTCGACAGAGTTGGGCCTTAGCCTGTAAAGCGCCGCTGAGGGCGCTTTTTCAGCAGCGCCCCTAAATGGTGTTGAGACGGGTTATTCTAGATGGCGCTTCCGGCGCGACAGGGACTCTATGATCCGCGTCACGAACGTGACGCCTGCGGCGTGGGATTTGTGGCCAACCTCAAGGGCCGTAAATCCCATGAGGTCATCGAGTGCGGCCTGGAGATCCTGGTCAACCTGAACCACCGCGGCGCCGTGGGGGCCGATCCGCTGGTGGGCGACGGGGCCGGCTGCCTGATCCAGATTCCCGACGCCCTGCTGCGCGACTGGGCCGAGCGCGCCGGCCACGAACTGCCCGAGCCGGGCTTCTACGGCGTCGGCATGTGCTTCCTGCCGCGCGACGAAGCCGCGCGCGAGCTCGCCATCGGTCAGTTCGAGCATTTCATCCGCGTCGAGGGTCAGCAGCTCATCGCCTGGCGCGACGTGCCGGTCGATCTCACCGGCCTGGGCGACGCGGTGCTGGCCGAGATGCCGGTGATCCGGCAGGCCATCGTCGGCCGCGGGCCGCACGTGAGGGACCAGGACCATTTCGAGCGCAAGCTGCTGGTCATCCGCAAGCAGACCCAGAACCCGCTGAAGGACCTGGCGGCGAAGTACGACCTGCCGTCACTGACCGAGTTCTACATGCCGTCGTTCTCGAGCCGGACCGTGGTCTACAAGGGCCTGCTGCTGGCCCACCAGGTCGGCACCTTCTACGAGGATCTGCGCAACCCGCTGGCGGAGTCGGCGGTGGCGCTGGTGCACCAGCGGTTCTCCACC
>DATJRL010000016.1:0-3963 GCA_035504785.1 Caulobacteraceae bacterium | reverse complement strand
TTGAGGATCGACCCGATGGCCGCGAACGCGAACACGCCGACCGGAATGTTGATCAGGAAGCACCAGTTCCAGGACCAGGTATCGGCGAGCCAGCCGCCGAGCGTCGGCCCGACGACTGGTGCGACGACGACCGCCAGGCCGAACAGCGCGAAGCCCTGGCCGCGCTTTTCCGGCGGGAAAGCGTCCGCGAGGATCGATTGCGCCACGGGCACCATGCCGCCGCCGCCCAGGCCCTGGAGGATGCGGAACAGCAGGAGCGTGTCGAGGCTCCAGGAAATTCCGCTGAGCAGCGAGGCAAGAGTGAAGAGGGCGAGGCAGATGAGGAAGAACCTCTTGCGGCCGAGGCGTTTGGCGAGGAAGGGGCTCGCGGTCAGGATGATCGAGTTGGCGACCAGATAGGTCGTGACCACCCAGGATGCTTCGTCCTCGCTCACGCCCATGCCGCCGGCGATGTAGGGCAGGACGACATTGGCGATGGTGGTGTCGAGCACCTCCATGAAGCTCGCGAGCGCCACCAGGACGGCGATCAGCCACGGGTTGACCGCGGCATCCGCCCGGCCGGCGGCGGCGTTCACAGCCACCCCTTGAGCCGCGCGTAGAGCGATGGCTTCGGGTTGACGCGCACGCTTGGCTCAACCGACATGCCGGGGCCGAGTGCGACATCCGCCGGCGGGTGATCCATGATGATCTTCACCGGCACGCGCTGCACGACCTTGACGTAGTTGCCGGTGGCGTTTTCTGCCGGCAGCAGCGAGAACGCGGTGCCCGATCCCGGCTGGATGCTCGCGACGTGGCCCTGGATCGTGCGCCCCGGATAGGCGTCGATGTGGATCGTCGCGGGCTCTCCGGGCCGCATGTGATCGAGCTGGGTCTCCTTGAAGTTTGCGGTGACCCAAATCTGGTCCGGAACGAACATGGCGAGGCTGGTGCCGGCCGTGACATATTCGCCGACGGCGGCCGAGAGTTGCACGATGCGTCCCGGTTCGGCGGCTTCGATGGTCGTGTAGGAGAGGTTGAGCCGGGCCTGATCGCGGCTGGCGATCGCCTGCTCGAGGTTTGCCTCCGCGCTCGCGAGTTGCGCCTTCAGCACGGCAAGCTGCCGCACGGAGGCCACGAGCGCCGCCTGGGCGCCCTGCACGGCCGCCTGTCCCTGGCGAAGCTGCGAGGCGTACTGCTGTTCGTCCTGAACCGTGCCGGCGCCCTCCCGGGCCAGGATTCCGTAGCGGGTTGCCTGCTGTTCGGCGAACGTCAGGCTGGCGCGCGCCTGCTCGACCTGAGATTCGTTCTGGGCGATGGCGGCCTGCTGGACGGCGATCTGGGCATTGGTGTTCCCGATGCTGGCGCGCGCGGCGGCGACCTCGGCCACTGCCTGTTGGAGGGCGGTGCGATAGTCGCGCTGGTCGATTTGCGCGATCACCTGGCCGGCGGCGACATGCTCGTTGTCCGTGACCGGGACGGCGGTGATATAGCCCGCGACCTTGGGGGCAACGGCGAACTGGCGCGCCGCGATGAAGGCGTCGTCAGTCGTTTCGAAATGACTGGCGCTGTCCCAGTAGAGGTAGCCACAGCCCACGACCGGCGCGAGCAGCAGCGCCCCGAGCGAGAGCGCCAGCCAACGCCGGGGCCGGCCATTGCGCGGCGCATCCTTCGCTCGGGTCGCGGCCCGTCCGTCCCACACCGACGGCGCCGGTTGCCGGTTCGTCTCCCCCGGCAGGTCGCGCAACGCGACCGATCCGCCGGCCAGGTCATCTTCGTCCTGCAACATGGCTGTGCTCCGGCAATTTGTAAGGCGCCATACTAATAGGTTAGGCACCTAACAAAATCCAGAACTTTCACGCCCGCTTGTCCTTTGTTTCTGCAGGCCAGGCCGGCGTTGACGGCATATGGTTAGCCGCCATACCAATCATCACCTGGACCGTGCAGGGCGACCGGACGCCCGGCTGGAGTGAGCCATGCCCCCGCGAACGCCCCACCGCCTTCCTGCGGAACCGCCGCCGAATGTCATGGAGGCGCTGCGCAAGCGTTTGCCCGGGCGGGACCTTCCGGCGTTTGGCACGGTGTTCGCATTGCGCTCGGCCGCGCAGCAGGTGGACAACGCCGTCACCGGATGGATGGCGGACTCGGCGGGGACGCCGGCGCGCTTTCAGATCCTGGGCATGCTATGGGCGTCCGGGGCCGGCGGCGTTCCGCACAAGGAAATCGTGCAGGCCCTTCAGGTCACCCGGGCGACGGTGTCGGGACTGATGGCGGCGCTCGAGCGTGACGGCCTGGTGAAATCCGCCGAGGACCGCCACGATCGGAGGAACCTGATTGCGACCCTGACCGCGAGAGGGCGGGCGATTTTCGAGAGAGCGATCGACACCAACATCGTGTCGTTGCGTGCCGCGTTCGCGACATTGTCGGCAGACGATGTGGAGACGCTGACGTCGCTGCTGCAGCGACTGCGGCAGGGCTTCGTTGCTGTGAGGGACAACCCGAGCGGCCAGCGGTAGGAAGGCTGTTCTTTCTTGAAAGAAAGAACCAAAAGAACTTTTCCCCGCGCCCTTCAGGCGCTGCGCGAATGCCGGGTGGCCCGGGCAGCGGGCGGACTGCTCTGGCGGCGGGGGGAACGGGCTTCCGAGATGGCCTCGGCGATGGCGTGGCGGAGCTTCGCTTCGTCGAACGGCTTTTCGAGCCAGACGAACCCGGGATCAGAGGCGGGATCAGCGTCGCGGCCCGAGACGATGATGACGGGAAGATCGGGCTTCCTGGCGAGGAATTCCTCGGCAAGATCGCGGCCGTCGGCGTCGGGCAGGCCGGCGTCGGTGATGACAAGCTCGGCGTCCTCGGCGATGGCGCGCGCTTCGGCCGCCGAGCCGGCGGCGCGGATGCTGTGGCCCAGCAGATCCAGAAGCTCGACGACGGTTTCGCGGACCATCGGCTCGTCCTCGACGACCAGGATGCGCAGGCCGCGCTGGGGAACGAGCCGCACCCGCTCGTTGTTCGCGGTGACGATCGCTTCGCGAATACCCTCGGCGAGAGCCGCGCGGGTCCAGGGTTTGGGCAGGAGGCGCGCCGACGGGCCGAGAGCTTCCACGCTGAGTTCGGGGTTGTCGGTGTAGCCGGTGGTGAAGAGCACGGCGAGACCGGGCAGCATGCGCCGCGCGCCGCGCACCAGCTCGGCGACGCCGAGGGTGCCGGGCATCACCATGTCGGTGAAGAGGACATCGGGGCGCGCGCCGGAATTCAGGAGTTCCATGGCCGCATCGGCGGTTTCCGCATCGATCGTGCGGTAGCCGAGGTCGCGGAGGGTGCCGACCGCGACGGTGCGGACCGCCGGATCGTCCTCGACCACCAGCACCAGTTCGCCGGCCGCGGATGGCGGCATGGGGCGGCGCGGAGCCTCGGTGAGGGCGGCGTGGGTGCGCGGCAGGTAGAGGCGGACCGTGGTGCCCTCGCCCGGGGCGCTGTCGATACGGAAATGGCCGCCGCTCTGGCGGATCAGGCCGTAGACCATGGAGAGACCGAGGCCGGTGCCGCGGCCGCCGCCCTTGGTGGTGTAGAAGGGGTCGGCGGCGCGGGCGATCTGATCGGGGCTCATGCCGTGGCCGGTGTCGGCGACGGCGATCATCACGTACTGGCCGGGGGTGACCTCGGCATGGTGGGCGGCGTATTCCTCGTCCAGCACGCGGTTGGTGACGATGATGACGAGCCGCCCGCCGCCCGGCATGGCGTCGCGGGCATTGAGCGCCAGATTGAGCACCGCGTTCTCGAGCTGCTGGGGGTCGGTGCGGACGGTCCAGAGCGTTTCACGCTCATCGAGGGCGAGCCGGACCTCGTAGGTTTCGCCGAGGGTGCGGCGCAGGAGATCGGCGGTGCCGCGCACCAGTTCGCCCGGCTCGATGACCTCGGTGGCGAGTGGCTGGCGACGGGCGAAGGCGAGGAGGTGGCGGGTCAGATTGGCGCCGCGGGCGACGCCGGTCA
>DATJRL010000015.1:0-5835 GCA_035504785.1 Caulobacteraceae bacterium | reverse complement strand
CGCACATCTTGCGCACGCTGGTGTGGACCGAGGACGTCCGCACCGAGGCGCCGGCGCTCGGCGCCCGCCTCGAACCTCGGTCGCCGGGGCGGGGTCCGTCCGAGGGCTACCCTTCCGAGGCGCGCCCGGCCGCGAGCCACTAGGACATTGTCGCAACAACCTCGATCAAGGAGTGGACCCCGTGAACGACCCAGCCCAGACCCCCGAACCTTTTCTCACGGATGTGAAGACCCTGCGCAAGCAGGCCCGGCGACACATCGAACATGGTCCGGTGACGTCCTCCTATTCGGGCGACGCCAGGCGCACCATCGAGATCTTGCAGAGCGTGCTGGCCACGGAGCTCGTCTGCGTATTGCGCTACACCCAGCACGCGGTCGTCGCGACCGGCCTCGCGAGCGAGAGCATCCGGGCCGAGTTCGCCGAGCACGCCAAGGAGGAGCAGGATCACGCGATGCAGGTCGCCGAGCGGATCAACCAGCTGGGCGGCGTTCCCGACTTCAACCCCGACACCCTGACGTCGCGCTCGGCCGCCGAGTACGGCACGAGCGACGACCTGGTCGCGATGATCCGCGAAAACCTCATCGCCGAACGGATCGCCGTCGAGCACTACCGCGAGCTCGTTCGGTACTTCGGCGATCGCGATCCGACGACGCGCGTGATGATCGAAGGAATCCTCGCCGTCGAGGAGGAACATGCGAGCGACATGCTGGATCTGCTCGCGCGCCACGGCGGCCTGCCGAAATAGGGAGCCGAAAACCCTCTGCGCCCGCCTAGCGGGTCGGGACTGGACCGGATCGAACCCTTCCTCCTCGGGGGAAGGGTTGGGTGTTTCGGTTCGATCTCAACGCCTTAGCGCGGGTCGATCGATATCGAGACCGCGTCGCTCGCGGGGAACGTCTCTTCGAGGCCCCGGTCGAGGTTCTCCTCGACGTGGGGATCGTTGGTGTCGGAGTCGTCGGGTCGGCGGCGCTCGGGCGCCTCGGCCGGGCCTGCCGCCCGGCTCGCGCGCTCCTCACCGGCGCTGCGGCGGACGTCCTTGGCGGCGAAACCGCGTTCGCCCTGCCGGAGCCGTGGTCCAGCCCGGTGGTCGCCTTCGCCGGGAACCTTACGGCTGTCGTTGCGGGTGTTCCCGCGGGTCGTCTTGCGGGCCATGACGGCGCTCCATCCGTTAGGTCTCCATCGTCCCGCGGCCGGCGAAGCTAGCCCAGGCCCGCCGCCGACTGTTTGAGGCGACCGCCCACGTTCTGGATGGCTTGTCCGGCCTTGGCCACGGCAAGCTCCGTGGTCTGCCTGGCCGAGGCCGATGCGGCGGCGATGCTCCGATCGAGCACCTGGCCGCCGCGGGCGAAGGAGCCCTCGTGGATCGCGAGGGCTACGAACAGGACGCATAGGCAGGCGGCGAACAGAACGATCAGGTTGGCGACCGACACGCCTCCGCGGTTCGCCCCGCGCTGCAGCGCGCGCTCGTCGCGCCGGCCGCGCAGATAGGCTCGCCGCATGGCCGCGTCGTTTCGCTTTCCCCACCGGTCTCGAATCCTGGCGCGCGGCGGCTCGTGGCCAACGTCCGGCGCCGACTCGTCGGGCGATTGTGCATCTCGGGCTGAACTCGAGGCGAAGATGTTCATCTCGGTCGTCCTCCTCCGACGAGGACATTTCGGCTCGCCGCCGGCATTCTGAAGCAATGCTCGGAACGATCCATCGGATCTGGGTGAATCCAACACGCAACCAGCGACCTTGGTTCCTGGTCATCGACTTTACTCTCGCCGCCGAAAACTCCTGGAACCAACGACCACCTTGAGTGGTTTTGCACCTGCCAGAGATCACGCGAGGAAAAGATGTCCGACCTCCACCCTGGGCCCGGACCGACGATCGATCAGCCGCCGGAGCGCGAGGCCCCGCTCATGGCCCGCAACCCGATCCTCTCGCGGACAAACTCGCGGACCGGCGGGAGTGCGACCGGCCCCATCGCCTGGACGGTCGGCGTGCTGGTCGTCCTGGTTCTGATCGCGGCCGGCGCCTACTACTGGGTGAGTCAGACAAGCCGTCCGGCGCTATTCGCCAGCACCAGCGCACCGCCGGCGGCGCAAGAGCCTGCCGCGCAGCAGCCCGCCGCTCCAGCGGCGACGCCCCCAGCCGCGCAAGCCCCCCCGCCCGTGGCGACCGCGGCGGCCAAGCCCGCACCGACACGGCCCACCAAGCTGGCGCGCAACGAGCATCGCGCCGCAGTGCGTCGAGAGGCGGCGAAGGCCCGCGCGGCAGAGGAGAATGGCGTCAACGTGAGCGCCACCGCCCCGTCCGCGGTGCAGAGCCCGCAACCGGCGCCCAGCATCAACCCGCCCCCCAGCATCAACCCGCCGCCGGCCGCGTCCTCGCCGCCTCCGGTGGTGACGCCGCCGCCTCCAGCGACGCCGTAGCGTCGGAAGACCTGATCGCGACCGTCTGGCCCCTGGGCGGGAGATGAGATCGGCGCGTCGCGCCGCCTTAACCCGCGAGGTCTCCCATCGAGGCGAACGCGTAGAGAGCGGCGGCGATGACCGAGAGGTCGAGGGCGTAAAGGTAGCGGTAGTCGCAGGCGATCGAGATGATCGCGAAGCTCGCCGCGAAGGCGAAGCCGCTGGCCACGAGAGCGGCGACCGCGATGTCCGCGGGTCGGCGGCGGCGCAGGAGCACGACCAGCAGCAGCGCGCCCACGGCGCTGAAGGCGACGTGGGAGAATGCCGGCGTCCCGGCGAAGGCGAGGGCGTAGTCGCCGATCGCATCGTCGCGCGGCGTCTGTCGCGGCTTCAGACCGGCCAGCGACATCTCCTCGGCCGGACCGTCCACGCCCGTCTCGACGAGGCCGCAGGCGTCGGGCCGCGGCGTTGTCAGCACCCAGCGGAACGCGGCGGCGCGCACGCGCAGATAGAGCAGCGGATGGCGCAGGATGAGGTCGCGCCACTGGGCCGCGATCACCGGCGCGCGGGAGTCGTCGCCGTCGCGCAGCTCGGTGAAGGCCGGCTCCAGGGTGTCGAGGCGCACCGGCGAAAAAGCCCGCGCGCCCGGGATACGGACCTCGGCCTCCAGTCCCGGCGCGCGAGCGTGGAGCACCGGCAGGTCGAGACGCGGGTCGCGGATCGTCGCGCCGACGATGTCGCCGAGCTCCAGCGCCTGCCAGGCCTCGATGGCGGCGTCGGAGCCGGCTTGCAAACGCGTCGACAGGGCGGCGGAGGCGGTCAAGGTCAGCGCGCCGGTGACGGCGAGGAAGCCGAGGCCCGAGCTCGCCGCCCGCCAGGTCCGCGCACCCGACTTGTCCGCCCCGACCCCTTTGGCGGCGATCCACGCCACCGCGAGGGCCGCGACGGGAAGGGCGACGGCGCCGTTCTGTCGGGCCAGGGCGCCCAGCACGAGGAAAACGACGCTGGCGGCGAGCCAAGGCCAACGGCGCCTCGGCGCCAGCCATCCTTCGGCGGCCCAGGCCAGGCAGGCGTAGCCGGCGATCAGCGAGGCGCCGAACAGCACGTCCTTCCAGACGATGGCCGGGTAAACGCTGAGCTGCGGCAGCAGGGCGAGCAGCGCCGCCAGGCCCGCCGCTCGCCAGGTCGGACGTCCGAGCCACGCCAGCGCCAGCAGCGCGCCGTAGATCATCGCCACGTCAAGGGCCACGAACAGCGCCGCGCCGGGCCAGACGGCGTCCGCGAGGCCCAGCAGCCACGACATCACCGGCGGGTGCTCGCCGGAATAGACGCCCGTCCGGCCCTCGGAGAGCTGCACCACGGAGTCGTAGGAGAGATGCCCGGGGAAGTTCAGCGCGAAGCAGGCCGCACCCGCCACGAGGACGGCCGCCGCCGTCGCCACCCGCGGCGCCTCGACTCCGGTGCGATGCAGCGGCTTACGCGGCACGGACAAACCCCCGCCCTGACCGTAGACGGACGAAGCCCCGCCGCCCAGCCGCCGGCGCGCTATCGCGACCCGCGGGCGGTCGGCAGGACGCTCTCCCGCATCAGCAGCGAGGCGACCAGCGCCACGACGGTCGCGGCCACCAGGTACCACGCGATAGCGAGCGGGTTGCGCGTCACCTCGTCGAGCCAGGCGACGATGAACTGGGTGGTGCCGCCAAAGATCGAGACGGCCGTGGCGTAGATCGCCGCGACGCCGACGCCGCGGACTTCCTTGCGAAGCGACTCGGTGACGGCGACCAGCGCCGGCACGCCGGCGAGGTTGGCGAAGAAGTTCAGCCCGCCCAGCAGGCCCAACAGCACCGGCGCGGTGCGGTAGTGGATCACCGCGATGAACACCGGGATGATGGCGATGAGGAAGACGACGCGCGGCCAGATCAGCAGCGGCCGGCGGCCCAGCCGGTCCGAGAGCGCGCCCCCGGCGAGCGAAGCGAAGAAGCCCGCCACGCCGGTCGCCACGGTTATCGAGAACGCGATGCCGACGCCCAGGTGCAGCGTCTGCTGGGCGTAGGTCGTCATGAACGAGAAGACATAGGTCGACACGGTCCCGCCGGTGATGAGACCGAGGCCCAGCAGGATGATCCGTATGTGGCTGCGGAAGTCCGCCTGCAGCGGATGCGCCTCCAGGCGGACCTCGGCGTGGTGCAGCGTTTCCGGCAGCGTTCCCCGGATGACGAAACCGAACGGCAGGACCAGCGCGCCGACGGCGAAGGCGATGCGCCAGCCGATGTCGACGAACTGCGCGCCGCTGAACATGCCGGCGAGCACCACGCCGACCAGACCGCCGGAGAGGCTGGCGAGGGATTGGCTGGCGCTCTGCCAGGCGCCGTAGAGGCCGCGCCGCGCCTCCGGCGCCGCCTCGATCAGAAACGCCGTGGTCGGGCCCACCTCGCCGCCCAGCGCGAAGCCCTGCATCAGGCGGCAGGCCACCACGAGCGCCGGCGCCGCGACGCCGATCCGGGCGTAGGATGGGACGAAGACCAGGCAGACCAGGGCCAGGCCCATCAGGGCGAACGAGAGGAGCATGGCGGGCTTGCGTCCGACCCGGTCGGCGTAGCGCCCGATCACCACGGCGCCGATCGGACGCGCCAGGAAGCCCGCCCCATAGGTGACGAGCGCCGCCATCAGCTCGACGAACTCCGATTGCGACGGGAAAAACGCGTGTCCGATCTGCTTGGAGAAGTAGGCGTAGACCGTGAAGTCGTAGAACTCCAGCCAGTTGCCGACGACCGCGGCCGCCACGTGGCGGCGCGAAATCGTCGGCGGCGCAGCGGATGCTACGGACGCACTCAAACCGGCCATGCTCTAGAACTCCGCCCCCAAGGCTTTCCGCTTCCGCGCGGCCCTTATGCCGGGAGCGGCGGCCTTGTCACAAGTTCGCGCGGCGCCCCACGACCGAAACGCGCCGCGGGCTCACGCGGCGACAGCAAGGGCGAAGGCGTCGAACATCGCCCGCCAGCCTTCTTCGAGCGCCGCAATGGCCTCCGGCGGAAGATCCTCCTGGACGAGGGTCATGACCGACCCCCCGCCGTCGGCGGCGATGTCGACGCTGACCTTGCTGAGGCCCGCCGAGAACTGCGGCATGCCGAAGGTGAACACCAGGCGCCGCGGCGGCTCCACCTCCAGGTACTCGCCGAGCGCGCGGTAATCGACGCCGTCCCGCCGGTCGACGATCGTCCAGCGCCCATCGGTCAACCGGCCGGTTGAATGAGACAAGCTTGACGGCGCCGCGCGCGGCATGCTGCTGGCCGGCATGGCCGCGCCGCAACCCGATCCTTTCGCCCGCATCGCCCACCGTTTCGCCACCGCCGGAAAGTTGGCCGCGGCGAGCAACATGCTGAACTGGGACGCCCAGACCCACATGCCTCCCGGCGGCGCCTGGGCGCGCGGCGAACAGATC
>DATJRL010000014.1:0-10360 GCA_035504785.1 Caulobacteraceae bacterium | reverse complement strand
GAGGATTTTCTCGGGCGTGTGCTTCGCGACTTCCTCGATGTCCATGCCGCCTTCGGTGGAGGCGATGAAGGCGATGCGGCTCGTGCCGCGGTCGACGAGGGCGGAAAGATAAAGCTCGCGCGCGATGGCCGAGCCGTCTTCGATGTAGAGCCGGCGCACGAGGCGGCCATGCGGACCTGTTTGATGCGTGATGAGCGTCATGCCCAGCATGCGGGTCGCTTCCTTGCGGACATCGTCGATCGATTTGACGACCTTCACGCCGCCGCCCTTGCCGCGGCCGCCGGCATGGATCTGCGCCTTCACCACCCAGACCGGGCCGCCGAGCTTCTCGGCCGCCGCTACCGCCTCGTCGACCGTGAAGGCCGGAAAGCCGCGCGGCACGGGCGCGCCAAACTCGGCGAGCACCTGCTTGGCCTGATACTCGTGGATGTTCATGAGGGCGCCTCAGCTGTCGGGGTCGCGGGCGTTATAGGAAGCGCTCCGAGGCTTAGCAATCGAGCTTGGCCCGGCGCGCGGTCAGCGCGCCCGCACCCAGCGCCAGGGCCAGAAGGCGCGGTGCTGGCGCTCCGCCTGGCCGTCCATCGCCACCGTGGCCCGCCGCTCCAGCTTGCCCCAGCTGACGCGGCCGCCCCGGATCGCCGTCGCGATCGATTTGACCACCACATAGTACATCAGCTGGCGGTAGCCGAACCTCTGGATCGGCAACCACACGAGGTCCTTCCACGGCGCGCGTCGCTCGAGGGTCATGCCCAGCGCGCCGGCCGAGAGATCGAGGAAAATGAACGCCGCCCAGTAGAACACCGAGCGCATCAGATCGTCTGGCGACCACTCCACCGGATGGTAATGCTGCTGGTAGATCGCCCAGCCCACGCTCCAGACGATCGCGAGGTCCACCAAGGGCGAGACCGCGGTCAGGAAGATCTGGAAGAGCCAGATCTGCGGCAGAGCCACGAAGCCGAGCACCGGGTGCTTGGGGTTGAACAGCGCCTGGCGGTGCTTCCACAGGCACTGCAGCGTGCCGAACGACCAGCGGAAGCGCTGCTTCAAGAGGCCGGCCACGGTGTCCGGCGCCTCGGTGTAGGCGCGCGCCTCGGAATCGAACTCCACCCGCCAGCCGGCGCGCTGGCAGGCGATGGTCAGGTCCTGGTCCTCGGCGAGGGTATCGTGCGGATAGCCGGCGAGCGCCTCGAGCGCCGACCGCCGCCAGGCTCCGACCGCGCCGGGAACGACCGTGACCGCGCCCAGCGCCGCGAGCGCCCGGCGTTCCAGGTTCTGGGCGGTGACGTACTCCAGCGCCTGCCAGCGGGTGACGAGGTTGAGCCGGTTGCCCACCACGGCGTTGCCCGCCACCGCCCCGACGCGGGGATCGGCGAACCAGCGCGCCAGGCGCGGCAGAGTTTCGGGCGGGAACAGGGTGTCGGCGTCGAGCGCGACCACGATGTCGCCGTTGGCCTGCGCGAGGCCCCGGTTCAGCGCCCGCGCCTTGCCGCCGTTCTCGAAACTCATCAGCCGCACGCGCGGCTCGTCGCCGAAAGCCTCCCGCACCCGCGCGGCGGTGGCGTCGCTGGAGCCGTCGTCCAGCACCAGCACCTCCAGCCGGCGCCAGTTGGAGTGGAGGATGCGCGCCACCGAGGCGACGATCACCTTTTCCTCGTTGAAGCAGGGGATCAGCACCGAGACCAGCGGTCCGGTCTCAGGATCCAGCATCGGCGGCTCGCGGCCCGGAGCCTTCAGGCGATGCCAGAGCGCCAGGCTGGCCAGGAACGCCAGCCGCGCCACGCCGAGCACGATGGCGATGATGAAGAGGTTGGTCAGCAGGAAATCGACGTAGCGGAAGAGCCCGAAGCCAAGCCGGTCGACCCATAGCTCCAGCGACGTGCGGGAGGTCGGGGGCATGGCCTGGGCGGGAGTCATGCCGGCCATCTGATCGATCGTCACCAAGGTGTAGCCCTCGGCGCGAAGCGCGTCGATCAGGCCCGGCAGGGCCGCCACCGTCTGGCTGCGGTCGCCGCCGGAGTCGTGCAGCAGGACCACCCGGCCCGCGTAGTCGCCGGTCACCCGCAGCCGATCGAGGACCCGCTGGATGATGACGCCGGGCGCGGGCATCTGGTGGTTGGGCTCGCGCTGCCAGTCGTCCGGGTCGACGCGCAGGCCGACGATGAGGTAGCCCAGCTTCTGGGCGATTGCGCATTCGTCGATCTCGTCGGCCGTGGTCGGCTCGGCGTCGCCGAAGAACGGCGGGCGGAACAGGCGCATCGAGCGCCCGGTGAGCACCTCGAACAGCCGCTGGGTGGTGTTGAGCTCCAGGCTCGCCTGCGCCGGTGGAACCATGCTGATGTTGGGGTGGGTCCAGGTGTGGTTGCCGACGATGTCGCCTTCGCGCACCTCGCGCTGCACCAGGTCGGGCCGGACCTGCATGTTCTCGCCGATGACGAAGAAGGTGGCGTTGGCGTGCTTGGCCTTGAGGATGTCGAGGATCTTCGGCGTCCACTGACCGTCGGGACCGTCGTCGAACGTGAGGGCAACCCATTGCGGATGCCAGCCGTAGCGCTGGATGACGTACTGGGACGGCATCTCGGAATAGTCTTCGCCGGAGATCAGGCCGTTATCCGGGTCGATCTCGATCGAGCGCTTGCCGCCGGTGGGCGTGGCGCTGATGTGCAGCACCTCGCCCTGGCCCTCGAAATCGACGCCGGTGCTGGGCGCGATGGCCTCGAGGCCGGCCGGCGTTATCGCGCCATAGGGCTGGCGGAGGTAATTCCACACCGCCGGGTCTTCGGAACCCATCCGCCAGAGGGCATAGCCGCGCGGGCGATAGTCGTCTCCGACCTTGACCTCGTTGAACAGGGTCGCGGCGTCGAGAAACCAGACGACGTGCTTGGCGCCGTTGTCGTCCTGATAGGCGAAGGTCGGGTTCAGCGCGTCGTCGTCGAGGCTGACGTGCGCGCCCGAATCGCTCGCCGTCTGGGTGGCGTCGTAGAAGCCCTTGGTGTCGCCCTGGATGGCGTGGCCCTTGTCGTCCAGCGTCCAATCGTAGCCGTAATCGCCGAGCGCCAGCACGGTGCGCGCGGGATCGAGCTGGTTCATGTCGTGCTGGAGGTTGGTCTCGAACCAGTCTTCGCCCGACGGCGGGCCGGGCTGACCGCCGTTGCCGCCCCAGTGCTGGTCGTAGGCCATCAGCACCACGGTGTCCGTGACCGACTGGAAGAGCTTCAGGTTGTAGTCCGGATTGGCGAATGGCAGCGCGACCCAGACTTCGCGTCCGAGCGGCTTCAGCGCCGCGTGGGCCAGCGCCAGCAGGCGGGGGTACTGCGCCAGCGCGGCGGGCGAGAGATTCTCCAGGTCGAAGACGTAACCGCCGAAGTCGTGCGTCTTGGCGAGGCCCACGAGGTTGGTGACCAGGGCCTGCTGCGCTCTCGGGTTCACCAGCAGATTGTCGGCGAGCGGACCGTCGGAGAAGCCGTCATGGGCGTTGTGGACGATCGGCAGCACCGACGGCGCGTTCTTGGCGCTGGCGATGATCGCCTCGGCCTGAGGATCCGAGGTCAGGGTCACCGGTCCCCCGGAGCCCTTCAGCATGATCCACTGCGGAGAGACCACGTCCAGCTGGTCGATGTGGTCCTTCAGGGAATCCCGCGAATCCGGGTCCCAGGAGACATAGAAGCCCACGGACAGCGGCCGCGTCGGTCCGCCCGCCTCGCCGGCGTGCGGACGTTTGGGCACGTGCGTCCATCCCGGCTTGCCCCGGAACTTGTGGGCCGTGTCCACGTGCAGGGCCTGCAGCGAGTGCGGGTCCTTCAGCGAGAGGCTGGGCAGGTTCGGCGCGAAGGCGAGGGTGGCGAAGAAGAACGCGACGATCAGCGCCGCCAGCGACACCAGGAGACCGGCGCCCATTCCCGTGCGGCGGGCGCGTCTGCCCGTGGGGTCGTGGAAGATAAAATCGGCCATCGCGGCCCGGAACTCGTTTCAGACTTGAGACACGCCGTAAAGCGCCGAACATGGCTGAAGCCGCTGGCGATGCAAGAGGGCCGATCGAGGGTGGAGTGGCGCGCGGCCGGCGCGCGACGCGGCGGCGGCATTGACTATGGCGGCCGCCGCTTCTTTGTGACGCGGCGGCAGCCGTCGGAGAGCAGGTGACGAGGGAAGCGGTCGGTTCGACGGATCCGAGGGGCCCGGGAGTGCGCGCCGCCGCCTGGCGTGTCGTCGCCGTGGCGCTCGGCGTGGCGCTCGTGGTCGGATTGTCGGCCGCGCACTCGCTCGCCGACCTCGTCCAGCAGGCGGTCCTGTCGGTGGTCGGCGCGGCCATCGGCCTGGCAGTGGCGCGATGGATCGTGCCGTACAGATGGTACGAGACACGGCTGTGGGCGGTGGCGCTGCTGATCGCCGCCTGCATCACACCGCCGATGGTCGCCATGGTGCTGGCCGAGCTGGTGCTCTTTCGGCATGCGCGCCTGACCATCGACGGAGTCCGCGAGATGCTGCCGTCGGAGTTCGCCACGACGCTGGTGATCACGGCCTTGGCGCTGCTGACGCGCCGCCCCGCGACCCAGACCCACGCCGCGGCGCAAGGCGCCCCGCCCGCGAAGTTCCTCGCCCGATTGACCCCGAAGCTGCGCGGCGGGACCCTTTACGCGGTGGAGGCCGAGGACCATTACCTGCGCCTGCACACCAGCCTCGGCCAGGACCTGATCCTGATGCGCCTCGGCGACGCCATCGCCGAGCTGGAAGGCCTGGAAGGCGCGCGGACCCACCGCTCCTGGTGGGTGGCGAAGGAGGCGGTGGCCAAGGTCGAGCGCTTCGAGGGCCGCGCGACGCTGACCCTGAAGGACGGCTCGGAGGTTCCGGTGAGCCGCGGCTACGCGAGGGAGCTCCGCGCCGCGGGCTGGTTCTGACGCGTCGCCGGCGTCAGACGAGCGCCGGCTCGATCTCCCTGCAGGCGGCGATCAGGCTTCGCACCGAGCCGACCGACTTGTCGAACATCGCCTTTTCGGCAGAGTCCATCGGGAACTCGATCACTCTCTCGACCCCGCCCGCGCCGATCACCGCGGGCACCCCGACATACAGGTCGTTCTGGCCGTATTGGCCGGTCAGGTGGACGGCGCAGGGCAGCACCCGTTTCTGGTCCTTCAGGTAGGAGATCGCCATCGCCATGGCGCTCTCGGCGGGCGCGTAGTAGGCCGACCCGGTTTTCAGCAGCGCCACGATCTCGCCGCCGCCGCCGCGGGTGCGCTGCACGATCGCGTCGAGCTCGGCCTGGCCGATGGCGCCCTGGCGCACCAGTTCCGGCAGCGGCAGGCCGCCGACGGTGGAGTGACGGGTCATGGGCACCATATCGTCGCCGTGGCCGCCCAGGGTCCAGGCGTGAATGTCGTCCACCGAGACGCCGAGCCGCTCGGCCAGGAAGTAGCGGAAACGGGCCGAATCGAGCACGCCGGCCTGCCCGACGACCTTGGCGTGGGGCAGCCCGGAGAACTCGCGCAGGGCCCACACCATGGCGTCCAGCGGGTTGGTGATGCAGATGACGAAGGCGTTCGGCGCGTGGGCCTTGATGCCCGCGCCCACCTGCTTCATCACCCCCAGGTTGATGCTCAGGAGGTCGTCGCGGCTCATGCCCGGCTTGCGGGCCACGCCGGCGGTGACGATGCAGACGTCGGCGCCCGCGATCGCGGCGTAGTCGTTCGAGCCACGCACCGACACGTCGGCGCCGAAGACCGGCGTCGCCTCGGCCAGGTCCAGCGCCTTGCCTTGAGGCACGCCCTCGACCACGTCGCACAGGACGACGTCGCCCAGGCCCTCGCGCGCAGCGATGTGGGCGAGCGTGCCCCCGATCATTCCCGCGCCCATGAGGGCGATCTTCGCGCGCGCCATCCAACCGACTCCCTGTCCGAAAAGCGGGCGCGGTCTAGACCGGCGGGCCGGGGCCTGCAAGGCTCGGCTGGAATTGGTCATGTTCCGCCTGGACCCCGCCTTCGAAGCGACCTCGACGCCGCTCGTCTCCCTGCCGCTGTGCGACGTGCGCCTGCAGGCCGACGCCCGCTTCCCTTGGGTCGTGCTGGTTCCGCGGATCGAGGGCGCGATCGAGCTCGACGACTTGCTCGCAGCCGACCGGACGCACCTGCTGGACGAGGTCCTGGCCGCGGGCCGCGCGGTCCGCGGCCTCGGAGAGGCGCTGGGCCGACCGGTCGCCAAGCTCAACGTCGGCCAGCTGGGCAACGTCACCCGCCAGCTCCACGTCCACGTCGTCGGCCGCCGTCCGGACGACGCCGCCTGGCCGGGGCCGGTGTGGGGACATGGAGCGGCGGAGGCCTACGACGGACCGGCGCTGGCGAGGGCGCTGGCGGCGGCGCGCGAGGCGCTCAGTTCCGGCGCAGCATCACGTTGATCGTCACGCCGTCTTCGTGGAGCTGGCCGGACCAGCCGCCGCTCCCGCCGCTCTTCAGCTCGATCGCCACGGGCCGCGCGCCCGGCTTGGCGGCGAAGCCGAGGCTGAGCGAGCCGGGTCCCCGCGCCATGGAACCGATCAGACCGATGTCGCCGGGGCCGGGGGGACGGCGCAGGTCGCGCCAGACGCCCTCCGGCGGGTCCTGGCCGCCCGGCTTGTCGACGAACTGGAAGGCGTAGAGCGCCTTGCCCGACGCCGCGACCAGGGTCCAGCTCCCATCCAGCGGCCCCTGCAGGGCCTCGGCGGCGGCGGCCGCGTCGCGGATGCGGTCGTCGATGGCGTTATCGGTGACCGTCTCGCCGGCGACGACGGCGTTGGACGCCGCGGCTTGGGCGGCGGGGGTCGCGGCCTGCGCCATCGCCAGCGCCGGCGTCGCCGCCAGCCACCAGGCGATCAGCGCCGGCCGCGCCCTCATCCGGCCGCCTCCGCCGCCGCGATGGCCTCGGCGGTGGCGATCAGACGCTTGCACTGGTCGAGGTGCAGGTGCTCGGCGAGCCGCCCCTCGACGCGGAGCGCCCCGCGGCCCTGGTTCTCCGGCGCGGCGAAGGCCGCGACCACCGCCCGCGCCCAGGCCAGCTCCTCGGGCGGCGGCGAGAACACCCGGTTGCAGATGTCGAGGTGGGTCGGATGGATCAGGCTCTTGCCGTCGAAGCCGAGGTCGGCGCCCTGGCGGCAGACGGTCTCCAGGGCGGCGAGGTCGTCGATCTCGTTGTGCACGCCATCGAGCACCGCCAGCCCGGCCATGCGGGCGGCGGCGACCGTTTGGACGAGAAACGGCAGGAAGGCGGCGCGGTCCGGCGTCTGCCTGGCCCGCATCTCCTTGGCCAGGTCGTTCACCCCCATGACCAGCGCCGAGAGCCGGCTGCGCTCGGCGGCCTGGGCGATGGCGGCGAGGTGGAACATGGCCGGGCAGGTCTCGATCATCGCCCAGAGCTGGGTTCCGGGGGCGTAATTGAGGAACGAGCTGTAGGCCTCGACGTCGTCGGCCGAACTCACCTTCGGCGCCAGCACCGCGTCGGGCGCCGCCTCGCCCGCGGCTGCGAGGTCTTCCACCGCCCACGGCGTGCCGAGCGCGTTCACCCGGATCACCACCTCGCGGCGGCCGAAGCCGCCCGCCTTCACCGCGGCGACCGCCGCGCTCCGCGCCGCTTCCTTGGACTCCGGCGCCACGGCGTCTTCCAGGTCGAGGATCACCACGTCGCAGGGCAGCGAGCGCGCCTTCTCGACGGCGCGGGCGTTGGACGCGGGCATGTAGAGGGCGCTGCGGCGCGGGCGGGCTGTCGGTTCCATCGGCGGCCAAGCTCCCCTGGCGAAGCCGGGCGAACAAGCCCTAAAATGGCGACATGAGCGACCGCTACGATCCCGAAGCCCGCAACGTTCTCGGCGGCGAGCTGCAGCCCTGCTCCACCCGCCCGATGACCGGTTTCTTCCGCAATGGCTGCTGCGAGACTGGCCCGGAGGACATCGGCCTGCACACCGTCTGCGCGGTGATGACCGCCGAGTTCCTGCGCTTCTCGCAGAGCGTCGGCAACGACCTGACGACGCCGCAGCCCGACTTCGGCTTCCCGGGCCTGAAGCCGGGCGACCGCTGGTGCCTCTGCGCGCCGCGCTGGATGGAAGCTCTCGAGGCTGGGGCCGCGCCGCGGGTGGTGTTGGAGGCGACCCACGAAGAGACCCTGGCGATCACCCCGCTCGGGGTGCTGAAGGACCACGCCGTCGAGGTGTAGGCGGGTGGCCGCTGTCTGGTTTCCGCCCCCTAACCCGTCACCCCGGCCGTAGCGCAGCGAAGAGCCGGGGCCGGACCCTCCGGATCCCAGACGAACTCGAGCTAGATGGCGGCGCGTCCGGCCCCGGATCGGCGCCGCCGTCGGCGGCTTGTCCGGGGTGACGGGGAAGATGGTGATATCACCCCAGCGGGTACTGGCGCTCGAGCCGGTAGCGGGCGCCTTCGCCGCCGAGCCGACTGGAATAGAGGCCGAAGGTCGTGATGCGGAACGGCGGCGATTTCAGCAGGTTGTGGCCCTGGATCCAGGCCGCGACCCGGGCCGGATCGGGGCGGCGGAGGTAGGCGAGGGTCACGTGCGGCTTCCAGGCGCGGCGGTCGGGCGCCAGGCCGGCGCGGCGGGCGGCGATCTCGCAGCGCGCCGCCAGATGCTTCAGCGGCTCGGTCTCCTCGACCCCGGCCCAGACCGCGTGGATGTCGTCGCCCTCGCCGAACGCCCCGACTCCGGCCAGCGTCAGCGTCAGCGCCTCGCCGCCGATGGACGAGAGTTCGGCGTCCAGGTCCTCGGCGACCGTCTCCTTCACCTCGCCGACAAAGCGCAAGGTGACGTGGAACGCCTCCAGCGGCCGCCAACGCGCGCCGGGCAGGCCCTGCTGGCGGCGCAGGAGCCCCTCGCCGATCTCCTCGGGGATGGCGATCGCGGCGAACAGACGGATCATCGGCGCGCCTCCAGGACCTTGGCCACGAGCGGCGCGATCCCGTCGGCGATGATCTTCACACCGGCGGCGTTCGGGTGCAGACCGTCGCCCTGCCGCAGCGCCGGACCGACGCCGGCGAGCAGGTTGGGATAGAGCGGCACGTGTTCGGCGCGGGCGACATCGGGGAAGATCGCCTCGAACGCCCGCACGTAACCGGCCCCGACGGCGCGCGGCGCGTCGAGCCCCGCCAGCACCACGCCGATCCGTCGAGCCTTCAGGCGGCGGACGATGGCCTCGAGGCTGGCGCGGGTCGCTTTGGGGTCCAGTCCCTGCAGCAGGTCGTTGCCGCCCAGCGCCACCACGCAGACGGCGGTGTCGCCCTGGACCGAGAAGTCGAGCCGCGCCAGGCCGTCGGCGGCGGTGTCGCCGGAGACGCCGGCGCCTCGCACGGTGGCCGTCACGCCACGCCGCGCCAGCGCCGCCGCCAGCTGGTCCGGCAGCGCCTGCCTCGCCGGCAAGCCGAGTCCGGCGGTGATCGAGTCGCCCAGGATGGTGATGACCGGGCGCGACGCCGCGATCGCGGGCGCCGCGGCGCTCGCCATGAGCACGGCCAGCAGGCGGCGGCGAATAAAGAAACGATCAGGTGTGTCGCGCCTCACGGGGTCCTATGTAGGCGAAAAGCGCGCGGCGAGGACCCCGAAGCGACCATGTACGACGCCTCCGAGCCTGGCGCGCCGCTGGCCATCGACGGGGTGTGGCTGACGTTGCCCTCGGCCGCGGGACCGGTCGAGATCCTGCGCGGGCTGGACCTCGCCGTCGGGCCGCGCGAGCGGGTGGCGGTGGTGGGGCCGTCGGGATCCGGCAAGTCGACGCTGATCGCCATCGCCGCCGGCCTGGAGCGCCCGAGCAAGGGCCAGGTGCGTCTGCTCGGCAAGGCGCTGTCGCATCTCGACGAGGACGGCCGGGCGCGGCTGCGGCGGGGCCGCGTCTCGCTGGTGTTCCAGGCCTTCCACCTGCTGCCCAACATGACCGCCGAGGAGAATGTCGCCGCGCCGCTGGAGATCGCCGGCGCGAAGGCGGCCGGCAGGACCGCCCGCGAGTGGCTCGACCGCGTCGGCCTCGTCGAACGGCGACGGCACTATCCGCACCAGCTCTCCGGCGGCGAGCAGCAGCGGGTGGCGCTGGCCCGGGCGCTGGCGATCTCGCCGACGCTGCTCTTCGCCGACGAGCCCACCGGCAATCTCGATCACGACAACGCCGCCCACGTCGCCGATCTGATCTACAGCCTCGCCGCCGAGACGTCCGCGACCCTCCTCGTCGCCACCCACGACGAGGGCCTCGCCGGCCGCGCCGATCGTGTCGTGCGCATGGCGGCGGGGCGGATCGAGGCGGCGCCTGAAGGAAGAAGTTGATCACGAAAGACACGAAAAGCACGAACTTGAGCGCGCCCGGCGGGAGCCGGGCCTTCAAAGGATTCAACCACGGAAGACACGGAAA
>DATJRL010000013.1:0-2397 GCA_035504785.1 Caulobacteraceae bacterium | reverse complement strand
CCTCGTCGAACACGATCAGCCCATCGAACGCGGCGCCCAGCCAGGTCACGATCTGGTCGAGCCGCGAGGGCCGGTCGCCCCGGGCCGGCTGCCGCAGGGTGGCGTAGGTGGTGTAGAGCACGCCCCTGTCCATGCGGATGGCGTCGGCCTGCTTCCAAACCGACTGCGGCGTGATGTCGGCGGCGGTCCCGCCGATCGCCCCCCAGTCGCGCCGGGCGTCTTCCAGGAGGGCGTCGTTCTTGGACAGCCAGACCGCCCGCGTGCGGCCTTGGGCGATGTTGTCGGCGATGACCCCGGCGATCTCCCGGCCCTTACCGCAGCCCGTGCCGTCGCCGAGGAAGAAGCCCTTGCGGAAGCGGACCGCGCCGGCGTGATCGTCGGCCGTCAGCACCAACTGGTGGGGGGCCTCCCCCAACACCCAGGACCCCGGCAGGATCTGGGCGTGGGCCTCGCCGGCATAGATCATCGTCTCCAACTGGGCGTCAGACACCCGCGCAGCGATGTCGGCCGGCAGGACCGGCCGATAGGTCGGCGCCGGCGGCGCGACCGAGGCCATCGGCCCGGATTCCACGAGCGGGGAGGGGTGGGCCGTGCTCGAGGCGAAGCGCACGCGGCCGAGGCTGTAGGCCTGATAGAGGCCGACGTCGTGCCCCTCGCCTGACCAGGCGCAGCTCTCGTAGGCGATCGGCGCCGAGCCGGAGAGAAAGGCCAGCCGCCCGGAGGGCGCCGCCAGGGCGCGGGCCTTGGGTACAAGGACCGCCGCGCGGTCCACCGCGCGGAACTGGCGGGCCCGGGCGGTCGGCCGTGCGATCACCTCCGACGCCGCCTTGGCCGCGTCCGCCAAGGTCTCGGCGCAGATCACCGCCGGCGGGGAAGCGGCCTCGCCGCCGCGATCGATCACGATCAGGCCGGTCGACACGGACGTGCCGTGCTTGGCGTAGGTGCGCTCGGGGAAGCGCAGGCGCAGGACAACCTGGCCCCGTGCGCCCAGCGCCCGCAACGCCTGCGGATCGGCGAACAGACGCTCCGGCACGATGGCGGCGAGCCGCCCGCCGTCGGCCAGGGTGTCGAGCGCGGCGTGAAGATGCGCCTCCAGCGCCTGGAACGGCGGGTTGACCAGGGCGACGTGGAACGCGCCCGAGGTCTTCAGGAGGTCAGGCAGGTGCAGGGCGTCCTGCTGGCTGCGGGGCGCGAGCGGGAAAAGGCCTTCCAGCAAGGCGGCGCGCCGGGCCGCGCGCTCGTTCAGGGTCAGCTCGGCGCCGCACGCCTCGGCCAGGATGGCCAGGAGGCCCGTGCCAGCGGAGGGCTCAAGCACCCGGTCGCCAGGACGCACCTGGGCGGCGAGGACCGCGAGGCAACCCAGCTCCGGCGGGGTGGAGAACTGGTCCATCGCCACCTGCTCTTCCGAGCGGCGTGTGTGGGTCAGGCTCAGGCCCGACAGGTTGGCCAGCAAGGCGGCGATGTCGGCGGGCGCGTCCTCCAGGCGGCCGATCTGGGGGGCCAGGCGGCGAAGCTGGAGCACCAGAGCCGCCTCTATGGCGTCGTAGGCGTCGCGCCACAGCCATGCGCCATCGGCGTCCGAGGCGCCGAAGGTCGTGGTCATGACCCCGGAGACCAGTTTGCGGTCCAAGGCCCGCGAGCGGTTGAGATGCGGGGTCAGGGCGCGTGCGGCCGCCAGCAGGTTGGCGGCCTTCTGGTCGGCGGCGTCGCCGGCGGCGGTGAACAGGGGCAGCAGGGCGTTCATGGGGCAGGGTCCAGCTCACCCGGCGCGGAGGGCTCCTCCCTCCAGTCCCGACGGGCTCGCCCGGCGCCCGCCTTCCTCCCCCTTTTGGCCCTGTCGACTCGCGACCCCAACCGCTAGGATCAGCCGGCGAGCCTCGGCGATCGGCCCGTTTCGTGAACTACCCGTGCCGCCGGAAGACTCCCCCGGCATCCTCGGCAAGGCTCTGAACCTTAAGCAGAAATGCCCGGCCCATTGGCCCTTCAAGGCGGGCGGCCTATCTAGATACTCATATCTCCAAGACGCTAATTTTGTCGTCGAAGCCAATTTCGGCCATCGAGGACCCCATGTCGCTGCAAGCTCTCGCCCCTTTCCTTTCCATCCAGCCGGTGCCGGCCATGTTCCTGGTGGCCTTCGGCGCCATCCTCGTGGTCGGCTATGCGCTGACCAAGATCCCCCGGCGTTAGGCGTGGCCCTGTCACGCACCGAAAGCCGCTGGGCGCGCCTGCCCAACAGCTGGATCTATGACGACCGGCTGACCGCGTTCTCGGCCGCCCCGACCCGCCGCGGCGGCGCCGGCGCGGCGCTGAAGCTGCTGATCGCCATCATCGTGCGGGCCGTGAACAAGCGCGCCGCCGACGCCGGCGCGGATCAGGGTTCGGCGCTGCTCAGCTACG
>DATJRL010000012.1:0-3455 GCA_035504785.1 Caulobacteraceae bacterium | reverse complement strand
CGACGCGCTGGAAGCGGCCACCGAGAAGATCTCGGACCTTACCGACCAGCCGCCGGACGCCGGCACGCGCATCGCCGGCACCAGCGCCTGGCTTCAGGAAGTGGACACGACGGTCAAGCGCAACGACGGCGAGACGCTGGGCTCGACCGACGTGGCCTTCGGACTCGTGGGCGGCCTGGAGAAGATGGGCAAGGCGGGGGGCGCGCTGGGGGTCACCCTCGCCTACCTGAACATCCAGGACGCGGGCACGTACGAGCCGATCGGCGGGCAACTGGTGACCAACCTCGTCGAGGTCGGCGGCTACTATCGCCGGGCCTGGGGCAACCTGCGCATTTCGGCGCGCGCCGCCGGCGGCTACGCCGGGTTCGACGAAAACCGCATGTTCGTCACCACCGGCGTCTCCGAGACCAGCAAGGGCCAGTGGAACGGCTACTTCGCCGACGCCCACGCCGGCGCATCCTATGAAGTCCACTTCGGCCGATTCTACGTGCGGCCGGAGCTCAGCGCCGACTACCTTTACCTCAACGAGGACGCCCATTCCGAGGCCGGCGCCGGTCCGGGCTTCGACATCTCGATCGACCAGCGGGTCAGCAGCCGCATGAGCGGCGAGGCGTTGATGACCTTCGGCGCCCAGTTCGGCCACGACGCCTGGTTCCGACCCGAGTTCTACGCCGGTTATCGCGACATCTTCTACGGTGACATCGCCCCCACGGTCGCCAACTTCGCCGGCGGCAATCCGTTCACGCTGGAGCCGGGCGAGACCAAGGGCGGCTGGTTCACTTCCGGCTTCGCGCTGAAGGCGGGAACCCCGCTATCGTACGTGGCGATCGTCGGCGAGGTGAACCTGCGCAACGACGAGCAGATCTACGACGTCTACCTCTCGGGGCGGGCGATGTTCTGACCGGCGCCCCCGCGCCGAGACGCCTCGGTTCCGACCGATGAGCGCTCGCGCCATACTGGGCTCGGGAGGCGCGATTCGATGCCCGTCTACTTCGAGGGCTTTCCGCGCGTCGTGGACCGCGATGCGCTGAAACCGGGACGCTGGTTCGTGGCCGCCGAAGGCGCGCGCCCGCTGATCTGCTTCTCGACCGACGAAGGCGAAGGCCCGGACCGGGTGGTGCTGACCTTCGGCTCGACCCGGCCGGAGACACTGGACTGCGCGCCGACGTCGCTGAAGACGCTGGGCGGCCCGCTGGGGACGCTGGAGCACGAACTCGTGTTCGCGCCCGGGTTCGCAGGACACTCGCCGCAACTGGTCGCTCCGGTGCGCCGCACCTATCGAGCCGGCTCGCTGCTGCGGCTGCGCAACGGCGACCTGGGCCTCGCGTGCGCGATCGAAGGCTCCGGCCTGATGGCGGTGTCGCTCTCCAGCGGCCTGAGGGCCGAGGGCGTCGACCTCGTCTTCGACCGCTGGACGCTTTCGCTGCGCCGCGCCGGCCAAGAGCTGCTGGTCGGCGCCTTTCGGCCGACCTGAGGCGTCAGCCGATCCCGGGCCGCAGCGGGTGATCGACGACGATCGCTTTGCCGTCGGCGAGCGCCCGCACGGAATGACGCGTGTTCGGCGGCACGATCGCGACCATGCCGGCCTTCGCCACCTGCGCCGCGCCGTCGATGGTGACCTCGAGCGCGCCCTCGATGACGTTCCACACCTCCTCCTGTTCGTGCTGGTGCTCGTGGATGCTTGCGCCGGCGTCGAACGCGTAGTGGGCGAAGGTCATCGCGCCGGAGTGGAAGATCCGGGCCCGCCAGCCAGGCAGGCGTTCGATGACAGGGAGGGCGTGGGTGTCGACGAGGGGCATGGTCACGCGGCTTCGAACACGGCCGCGATCCCCTGGCCGCCGCCGATGCACATGGTCTCGAGGCCGTATTTGCCGTCCCGCCGCTTCAGCTCGCGCAGCAGGTTGGCGAGGATGCGCCCGCCGGTGGCGCCGATCGGATGGCCGAGGCTGATGCCGGAGCCGTTGACGTTGAGCCGGTCCCGATCGTCCCAGCCCCATCCCTTGAGCACCGCCAGCACCTGCGGGGCGAACGCTTCGTTGAGCTCCACGAGGTCGATGTCATCCCAGCCCATGCCGGTGCGATCGAACAGACGCTTCACCGCCGGCACCGGGCCGATGCCCATGCGCGACGGATCGCACCCCGCCGCCGCCCAGCTGACGAACCAGCCCATGGGCTCCAGGTTCAGCTCGGCGAGCTTGTCCTCGGCGACGACCAGGCAGGCCGCGGCCGCGTCGTTCTGCTGACTGGCGTTGCCGGCGGTGACCACGCCGTCCTTCTCGATCGGTCGGAGCTTGGCGAGGCTCTCGGGCGTCGCGTCGGCGCGCACGCCCTCGTCGCGATCGAACACGATCGGATCACCGCGCTTCTGCGGCACGTTCACCGGAACCAGCTCGTCGTCGAACTTGCCCTCGGCCCAGGCCTTGGTCGCGCGCTGGTGGCTCATCGCCGCATATTCGTCGCAGGCCTCGCGGCTGATCTGGTAGTCGCGCGCTAGGTTGTCGGCGGTCTCGATCATGCCGGAAATGACGCCGAAGCGGCTGATCGGCTGGCTCATCACCCGCCCGCGCGCCAGGCGGTCGTGCAGCGTCACCGATCCCGCGCGGGCGCCGCCGCGCATGTCGAGCGAGTAGTACTCGACGTTGCTCATGCTCTCGACGCCGCCCGCCACCACCACGTCCGCTGCGCCGGTCTGCACCATCATCGCCGCGTCGATCACCGCCTGCAGGCCCGAGCCGCAGCGGCGGTCGAGCTGGTAGCCGGGGGTCTCGATCGGGAAGTCCGCGGCCAGCGCCGCCCAGCGGGCGATGCAGGGCGCCTCGCCGTTGCCGTAGCCCTGGGCGAAGATGACGTCGTCGACGCTGGCCGGATCGATCCTGGTCCGCTCGACCAGCGCCCGCAGGATGACGGCGCCGAGGTCGCCGGCGGTCATCGGCGCGAGGCTCCCCTGGAACTTGCCGACGGCGGTGCGGATCGGCGAGACGATGGCGGCGCGGCGCATGACGAGTGGCTCCAAGCGGTCGACGAAGGTCGCTCGCTCGTAGCGTTTCCGGCCGCGAGGGGCACGAAAAATGTGCCGCACATCTCTCGCCGAGGCGGAGTCCTTCTCCCCTTGCGGGCCTGTTGCGCAATTCGATGAGATCGCGCCGAAAGCTCCCTTCCCCCTTGCGGGGAAGGGTTGGGGATGGGGGTGTCGGCTCGGTCGTTGTTGATTCGGCTTGGGAAGCTCCGAATCCTGACGGCAGGCCGTCGGGCTCGCACCCCCACCCCCGACCCCTCCCCGCAGCGGGGAGGGGAGTTTCGCAACAGCCCCCTTGCGGGAGAAGGGTCTGAAGGCCAAGCCCGGGTCGATCAGGATCGCGCGGAAGTCGTTGACGTTGGTGAGCGTGGGGCCGGTGACGACGAGGTCGCCCAGCGTTTTGAAGAACACGAACGCGTTGTTTTCATTCAATAAAGCC
>DATJRL010000011.1:0-11916 GCA_035504785.1 Caulobacteraceae bacterium | reverse complement strand
GCCGCCATAGTCGCCGTCGACCACCGCGAAGCCGCGGCTGGTCCAGAATTGGGTGGAGAGACTGAACGCGCCGGAGGCGGCGCCGGTCGGGCCGCCGTGCGCCTGAACGATCAGGGGCGGCGTCTCGCCGGCGGGCGCGCGGACGTCGTCGTTGCGCGGCGGATAGTAGAGGGCGTGGGCGGTGCGGCCGTTCGCGCTCGGGAAGCTGACCGGCTCGGCCATCGAGATGTAGCGCGGGTCCAGATGGGTGGGCGAGGGCCGCGCGACGAGGTCGTAGCCGCCGGTGTCGACATCCACGACGATCACCGCAGCGGTTTCGGCGGCCGATCCGGCGATCATCGCCACGCGCGCCCCGTCCACGGCGTGCAGGGCGGCGTAGCCGACGAAAGGCAGGTCGAGCTTGCGGACCGGGCCGCCGGTCCGGTCGAGCAGCCAGAGCCGGTCGCCGCCCGCTTCGCCGACCGAGGCCAGGATGCGATCGCCGGCCACGGCGGCGTAGTTGGACTGGCCGAGCTGCCAGAGCGGGCCGCCGATCTCCGCCGTCTCGGGACGCAGGGCGCGGGGTTTGCCGCCGCGGTCGTCATAGAGGTTCCACCAGCCGGTTTCGTCGGAGATCCAGGTCAGCGTCCCGTCGGCGGCCCACTGCGGGTCGATCACCGAGATGTCGTCGCCGCCCGCGACCTGGCGGACGTTGGCGAGGCCCGAGCTGGTCAGCTCGGCGACGTAGAGTCGCGTGGCGTCCCACGGCATGGCCGGGAAGTCCCAGGCGATCCAGCAGAGCCGCGCGCCGTCCGGGCTCAGGCGCGGATAGGCGACGAAGTCGCTGTCGCCGAACAGCACCGCGCCGCTGTCGCCCGACCGGCCGGAGAGGCGCACCACGGTGTTGCGGACATGCGCCGGGTCGGTGTGGTCTTCGCGCACGGCCACCAGGCCGCCGCCGGGCAGCGCCTCCGCGTCGGCGTAGCGGTAGCCCTCCGGCGTCATCGGCTCGGGCGCCGCGTCGCCGGCCTGGCGGTAGAGCTTCTGGTCGCGGAAGTGGCTGAACCACAGCCCGTCCGGCGCGACGACGTAGGAGCCGCCGCCGTATTCGTGAACGCGAGTGCGGACGTTGAAGCGTTCCGGAGTGAGTTGGCGGACGCCCCCGCCGTCGCGGGTCATCGCCACCATCCGACCACCCTCGGCCGGCCGCGACTCCAGCCAGTAGATCCGACCGCCGGCGACCCTCAGCTCGGCGAGGCCGATCGCGCCCTCCGCCAGGCTGGCCGCCGACACCGGCGAGGTCCACGCGCCGTAGGGCTTGGTGGTTACGCCGCCACTGTCCGCCGCCATCCGCTTCGCCCTTCCCTCGTCGCCGGACCGTGAGCGGATCGGCCGCTGTTGACCCTGGCCGGCCCACCCATTACGCCGCTCGCCCCATGCTGCAAGGGCTGACCCATCTGGCGCGCGAGGCGCGACCCTGGACCTTCGCCGAGGCCCGCAACGTCCTGGCGCGCGTGCTGCGCACCCGTCTGGACAGCGACGCCGAGCGGGACCTGGCGGTGAGCCTGATCGACGGCGACCGGATCGGCGAGGCCCTGGCGACCTTCCCGGCGCTGGCGCGGCCGGTGGTGTTCCAGTGCGGCTATGGGGCGTCCGGCCTGCCGCATCTGGGCACCTTCGGCGAAGCCGCGCGGCCGACCATGGTGCGCGCCGCCTTCCGCGCCCTGACCGACGACGCCATCCCCACCAAGCTGATCATCTTCTCCGACGACATGGACGGCCTGCGGAAGGTCCCGCCCAACCTCCCGCATCAGGACTGGCTGAAGGAGGACCACGACAAGCCGGTCACCAGCGTGCGCGATCCGTTCGAAGAGGCGACAAGTTTCGGCGCTTACAACAACGCCCGCGCCCGCGCCTTCTTCGACCGGTTCGGTTTCGACTACGAGTTCATCTCCGCCACCGACTTCTACAAGTCGGGCCGGATGGACGCGGTCTTGCTCGCCATCCTGGAGCGGTTCGACGCCGTGCAGGCGGTGATGCTGCCGACCCTTGGGCCGGAGCGGCGCGCCACCTACTCGCCGTTCCAGCCGATCAGCCCGACGACCGGCCGGGTGCTGTACGTGCCGACGCTGGAGCGGCACGTCGACCGCGGCACGATCGTCTTCGCCGACGAGGACGGGACGCGGACCGAACTCCCGGTCACCGGCGGCTACGTGAAGCTGCAGTGGCGGCCGGATTGGGCGGCGCGCTGGACGGCGTTGGGGATCGATTTCGAGATGTCCGGCAAGGACCTGGTCGACTCCTTCCGCGTCTCGGGAAAGGTGATGCGGGTGCTGGGCGCCGAGCCGCCGGAGACGCCGCACTACGAGCTCTTCATGGACGAGAACAACCAGAAGATCTCGAAGACCAAGGGCAATGGCCTGACCATGGAGGCGTGGCTGCGCTACGGCGCGCCGGAGAGCCTCGCCTACTATATGTTCACCTCGCCGAAGACGGCCAAGCGCCTCTACTTCGACGTCATCCCGAAGGCCACCGACGAGTACCTGCAGCACCTCGACGCCTACCATCGCGACGCGGCCGCCCGGTCCAACGCGGCCAACCCGCTCGATAATCCGGTGTGGAGCGTCAATGCCGGGACTCCTCCGGCCAGAGGCTCGCCGGTGTCGTTCTCGCTGCTGCTCAACCTGGTCTCGGTGGCGAACGCGTCCGACAAGCAGATTCTCTGGGGGTTCCTGTCGCGCTACCTGCCTGGGGCGACGCCCGAGAGCGAGCCGATGCTGGATCGCCTGGCGGGCTATGCGCTCAACTACTACGAGGACTTCGTGCTGCCGGCGAAGAAGTTCCGGCCTGCCACGGAGAAGGAAGCGGCCGCCTTCGCCGATCTGGCGTCGCGCCTCAAGGCCCTGCCGGCCGACTGCAAAGACGCCGAGACCATCCAGAACCAGGTCTACGAGGCGGGCAAGGCGGGGGGCTTCGAGCCGCTGCGCACCTGGTTCCAGGCGCTCTACGAAGTCCTGCTCGGCGAGACGCAAGGGCCTCGCTTCGGCTCCTTCGCCGCCATCTACGGCCTCGCCGAAACCATCGCCCTGATCGAAGGCGCGCTCGCGCCCGTCAGTTAGCGCGGCCGTCGCCGCGCCCGAAACAGCGGCGCGAATTAAGGTCGTCGCAATCCGAAGCCGCTAAGCGGTTGGCGCAGTTGACATAGGGTCTGACCGCTTGGCCGACGACACTCAACCGAAGCGCCGACGCGCCGGGTCTCGGCGCGAACGATCGATGGACGACCCGCGTTTCGTGCAGCTGGCCAGCCAGGTGGCTGGCGTCGGGTACTGGCGCCGCGACGTCGCCACCGACGCGCGCATCTGGTCCGACCAGATGTTCGCCCTGCATGGCCTGACGCGGCGACGCGGCCAGCGGGGGCTGCGGGACGACGAGTTCCTCGCGCTTTACGCGCCGGAAGACCGAGGGAAGTTCGCGTCGGCCATGGAGCGCATCCGCGCCACCGGCGAGGGCGTTGACGTCGTCGCCAGGATGCGCCGCGCCAGCGACGGCGCCGAACGCACGGTCGCCTTCCGTGGCGAGCCGGACCGCGCGCCGGGTGGCGAGATCGTCGGCCTGATCGGGGTGATGCGCGACGTCACCGATCGGCGGGCGGCGGCCGAAGCCCTGGCCGAGAGCGAGACGCGCTACCGGCTGCTCGCCGAGGCCTCCACCGACATCGTGTTGCGGGTCGATGCGGACGACGTCATCCACTACGTCTCGCCGTCGGTCTCGCGCTATGGCTACACGCCGCGGGACCTGGTCGGACGCACGGGCTTCAGCCTCGTTCACCCGGACGACCAGTCGAGGGTGCGCGGCCTGATCGGCGAACTGTTCGCCACCGGCGCGGTCGATCCTCAACGCGACCGCTGCTACCGCGTGAGGACCGCGGCGGGCGACTGGGTGTGGATGGAAGGCAACCCCTCGGTCATCCGCGACCCGGACGGCGTTCCGGTCGCGGTCATTTCGCAGCTGCGCGACGTCTCCGAACGGGTCGCCGCGGCGGAGAAGCTGGCGGCGAGCGAGGCTCGGTTCCGCCAGCTGGCCGACAACGCCAGCGACCTGATCCTGGAGACGGGCCTCGACGGCGCCATCACCTATGTCTCGCCGTCCTGCTTCGCGCTCACCGGCCGCAAGCCGGAAGAGGTGGTCGGGCGCACGGCGCTGAAGTGGACGCACCCCGACGACGCCCCGCGCCTCGTCGAGGCCTTTCAGACGCAACTGAAGCATCGCGGCGCGTCGACGCCCAAGGTGATCGAGTACCGGATCACCGCCCGCGACGGGCGCGAGATCTGGCTGGAGTCCTCGCCGCGGGCGCTGGTCGATCCGGCGTCCGGCGAGGTGCTCTGCCTCACCGACGTGGCGCGCGACGTCACCGCGCGCAAGGCGCTCGAGCAGAGCCTGTCCGAGGCCCGCCTGGCCGCCGAGGAGGCCGCTCGGGTGAAAGCGGCCTTCATGGCCAACATGAGCCACGAGATCCGCACGCCGCTGACGGCGATCCTCGGGTTCACCAGCCTGCTCGCGGCGCGCGACGACCTGCCCGGCCCGGCCCGGCGCCAGGTCGGCCGCATCGCCAGCGCGGGCCAGGCGCTGCTCGCGATCGTCAACGACATCCTCGACTTCTCCAAGCTGGAGGCCGGGCAGATGGCGACCCGGCCGCGACCCGTGCGGCCAGCGGAGATCCTCGCCGAGACCCTCGAGCTCTTCCAGCCGCAGGCGTCGGCCAAGGGGCTGGAGCTGAGCCTCGACCTCGGGACGCTGCCGCCCTGGCTGAGTCTCGATCCCGACAAGCTGCGGCAGGTGGTGGTGAACCTCGTCGGCAACGCCGTGAAGTTCACGCAGACCGGCGCCGTGACCCTTGCGGCTCGCTACGCCGACGAGGTCGGGCGGCTGCAGGTGGAGGTGCGCGACACCGGTTGCGGCATGAGCACGGAAGATCAGGCCAAGCTCTTCCAGCGCTTCTCGCAGATCGACGGCTCCCTCGCCCGCGCCCATAACGGAACCGGCCTCGGCCTTGCGATCAGCCGGGCCCTGGTCGAGGCCATGGGCGGCGAGATCGGGGTCGTCAGCCGGCCGGGCGAAGGCTCCGTGTTCCACGTTTCGGTCAGGGCGCCGATCGTCGAGGCGCCGCCGATGCGCGGCGACGCGCCGGACGAGGCGATGGCCCTCGATCTGCGCATCCTCGTCGCCGACGACAACGCCGCCAATCGCGAACTGGCGCGCGTGCTCCTCGAGGCCCTCGGCGCGGAGGTGACTGAAGCGGCGAGCGGCGCCGACGCCCTGGCGGCCGCGGGCGCGCTGCCGTTCGACGTCATCCTCATGGACCTGCGCATGCCCGACATGGAGGGAGGCGTGGCGGCGCGCCGCATTCGCGACGAGCCTGGCCCGAACCAGACCGTGCCGATCCTGGCCTTCACCGCCGACGTGCGGACGCCGGCGCTGACCGCACAGTCCGGGCCGTTCGACGGCGTGGTGCGCAAGCCGATCGAGTCCCGCGAACTGCTGCAGGCTCTGGCCGCCTGCCTGGACTATGCCGACGGCGAAGGCGGGGAGGCCGAACATGCACGCTGACGGTCAGCGTCGGCGCATCCTGGTGGTCGACGACGATCCCGCCATCCTCGAACTGATCGCGCTGCGCCTCGACCTCGCCGGCTACGACACGCGGCTCGCGAGAGACGGCGCGGACGCCCTGCGGGCGATCTCGGCCAGCAAGCCGGCGGCCATGATCCTCGACATCAACATGCCCTACATGGACGGGTTCGAGGTGCTGGAGAGGCTGCGGGCGTCGGGGGCGCTCGCGCGGCTGCCCACCATGGTGCTCACGGCCCGCAACAACGCCGACGACGTGCGCCGCGCCATCTCGATGGGCGCGCGCGACTACATGTCCAAGCCCTTCGACGACCGCATGCTGCTGGCGCGCGTCGCCCGCTTGCTCCGCCCGCCGCGGCCCGTCGCCCCCGAAGGCGGCGAGCAGTCCGTATGGATCTAGGCGCCGCCATGCCGCGCGACGCCGCGCTCGACGCCGGCCGTCCGAGCGCCGCGGCGCGGCTGGACTACGAGCCCGGGTGGGACGGGCTTCGGGCGGTGGCGGTGGCGAGCGTCGTGCTCTTCCACGCCCACGCGCCGATGGCCGGCGGCGGCGTGCTCGGCGTCGACATCTTCTTCGTTCTCTCCGGCTTCCTGATTTCCACGATCCTGCGGGACCAGGTCGAACGCCGCGGCGCGGTGGACGTCCGCGGCTTCTTCGAGCGCCGCGTGCGGCGACTGGCGCCGGCGCTCTACGTGATGCTCGTGGTCACTTTCGTCGCGTCCCGCCTCTTCGGCCCCTGGCCCGAGACGCCCAAGCCGTTCGCGGTGTTTCTCGCGGGCGCCTACCTGACCGACTTCTACCTGATGTCGCGGCAGGCGGCGGGCTCGTTCCTCAATCCGACCTGGTCGCTGGCGGTGGAGGCGCAGTTCTACCTGCTCTGGCCATTGGTGGTCACGGCGCTGGCCCGGCTGCCGAAGCGGGGCGCCTTCTATGTGCTGCTCCTGGCCTGGGCGGCGATGACGACCCTCCGCGGCGCCGTCAGTCATTCGGACAACCTCGTGGCGGCCTACGCGCCGTGGCTGCACGCGACCGGGCTGCTGCTCGGATCGGCGCTCGCGTTCCTTCGCCCCGCCCGGACCGAGCTCTTCGGCTGGCTCGGCCTGATCTTCGCAGCCGTCGCCATGGCGCCGGTGGACATCGGCGGCGCCGCCTTGCCGCTGGCCGAGTGCGGCGCGGCCCTGATCATCGCCGCCCCGCCGGCGATCCTGCGCCTGCCGCCCCTCGTGCGGCTCGGCGAGATCTCCTACGGCGTCTACCTCTGGCACATGCCGGTCATCGCCGCGCTCGGCTATCCGGTGGGCCTCGGCGCGGCCACTCTCGACCTCGGCGTGTCGATCCTGGTCGCCGCGCTCTCGTGGCGGTTCGTCGAGCGGCGGTTCCTGCGCCGCGACGGGCTCAGGTCGACGCAGCCAAAGGTCCAGGGCCAGCCCGCACGGCCCTGAGGCCCGTCGCCCGCGAGAGGAAGGGCTCGATTCCGCGAGGTCTTCGCTCGCCGTCCCCACGCCCTGCGCGCGAGCAGGCTGGCGTATTGCGGCGACGCATGATTGAAAAGGGTGGGCTTGTGTCGAAGGGGCGTTCGCTTGGCGACGTCTGACCTCACCGATTCGGCGCCGGCGGGAGGCGCTGGGCTGAGACGTGGCGCGACGGCGGGGGCGGTCCCGCCGCCCGCCGCGTCAGGCGCTGGTCCGCTCGCCGCATGGGGGAGGGCCGCTCGGCCGCACCAGTGGTCCAAGAACCTGGTGATCTTCGCGCCTATCGCCCTGGGCTGGAAGCAGGTGACCCCGGCCGGTCTCGTCGCCATGGTCGCCACCCTGGTGCTGTTCAGCGCGCTCTCATCGCTGACCTACCTGGTCAACGACGTCGCCGACGTGGAGGCCGACCGCCGGCATCCGACCAAGCGTCGGCGTCCGTTCGCCGCCGGCGAGCTTTCGCCCGCGCAGGGCCTGGCCGCGGCGATCGTCGGCGCGCCGCTGATCCTGGTGCTCGCCTGGCTGATTGCGCCGGGGGTCGCCGCGACGTTGGCGGCCTACTGCGCTCTGACCTTCGCCTATTCGGCCGGCCTCAAGCGCGCCCCGCTGGTCGACTGCCTCGCCATCGCCGGACTGTTCACGCTGCGCGTCGTCGCCGGCATGGCGGCGGGCCACTTCATCTGGTCGCCGTGGTTCCTCACCTTCGCCGTGACGTTCTTCTTCTCGCTGGCCCTGGCCAAGCGCCACACCGAACTGATCGACGGCGGCTCGGGCGCGACCGGGCCGGTGCCTGGACGCGGCTACCGCTACGAGGACCGGAGCCTGACGCTGGCGTTCGGCGCGGCGGCGTCGGCCGCGGCCATCGTGATCATCATCCTCTATCTGGTGGACGAGGTCTTCCCGCGCGGCCTCTGGCGCGAGCCGCTGTGGCTGTGGGCCGCGCCGCCGATCATCTTCCTGTGGATCGGCCGGGTCTGGCTGCTGGCCAACCGAGGCGAGATGCACGACGACCCGGTGGTGTTCGCCCTGCACGACCGCACCAGCTGGGCGATGGGCGCCGGCGTCGCCGCGACGTTCCTGCTCGCGTTCATTTGACCGCCTTCCACACCGCGACGCTCACCTCCTGGGGCCGGGTGGTGCGCGCGCCGCACGCCGTGGCGCGGCCGCGCTGGCGGGACGAGCTCGCGGCGCTGGTCGCTCAGCCGCAATCTCGCGCCGGCGTGCTCGCCCGCGGGCTCGGGCGCTCCTACGGCGACAGCGCCCTCAACCCCGAGGGCGCGGCGATCGCCATGGAGGGGCTCGACCGCATTCACGCCTTCGATCCGGCGACCGGCGTGCTGCGCGCCGACGCGGGACTGTCGCTGGACGCCGTGATCCGCCTCGCCCTGCCGCACGGCTGGTTCCCGGCGGTCGCCCCCGGCACCCGCTTCGTCAGCCTCGGCGGCGCGATCGCCAACGACGTGCACGGCAAGAACCACCATCGCGCCGGGACGTTCGGCCGGCGCGTGCGCCGGCTCGCGCTGCTGCGAACCGACGGGTCGATGCAGGAGCTGACGCCGGACGATCCCTCCGGCCTCTTCGCCGCCACCGTGGGCGGGCTCGGGCTCACCGGCCTGATCGCGTGGGCCGAGCTGCAGCTGGCGCCGGCGGCGAGCGCCTATCTCGACGCCGAGGATGTCGGCTTCGGCGGCCTGGACGAGTTCTTCGCCCTGGCCGCCGAGAGCGACGGCGCCCACGAGCACACCGTGGCCTGGGTCGATTGCGCCGCCGGCGGGCGCTCGCTTGGACGCGGCGTCTTCACCCGGGCCAACCCGGCCGACGACCCGCGCCGCGAGACGCCGCCGGCGCGCCGCTGGCGGCTGCCGTTCGACCTGCCGGTCCAGACGCTCAACCCGCTCACCCTGCGCGCCTTCAACGCCTTCCGGTACGCGGCCAAATCGGCCCGCAAGGGCGTCCGCCGCCGGCCCTTCGACAGCGTGCTCTTCCCCCTCGACGCGATCGAGGGCTGGAATCGGCTATACGGCCGGCATGGCTTCTACCAGCACCAGTGCGTCGTGCCCTCCGGCGAGGCGCGCGACGCGGTGGCGGAGCTGCTGCGCCAGATCGCGGCCAGCGGCCAGGGCTCGTTTCTCGCGGTGCTGAAGACCTTCGGCCCGCTGTCGTCGCCCGGCCTGCTGTCGTTCCCCATGGAGGGCGCCACCCTGGCGCTGGATTTCCGCAACGCCGGCGCGCCGACGCTGGCGCTGCTGGATCGGCTCGACCGGGTGGCGGCCGAGGCCGGCGGGCGCCTCTACCCGGCCAAGGACGGGCGGATCGGCGCGGCCATGTTCCGCTCGGGCTACCCGCGCCTGGCCGAGTTCGTTCGGCATGTCGATCCGGGCGTTTCCTCGGCCTTCTGGCGGCGGGTTTCGGCATGAGCGGCGGCCTCGTGGTGGTGCTGGGCGCGACCTCCGCGATCGGCGAGGCGACCGCCCGGCTCTACGCCGCCGAGCACGCGCCGCTGGTGCTGGCGGGCCGCAACCAGGCGCGCCTCGCCGCCGTCGCCGCCGACCTCGAAGCGCGAGGCGCCGAAAGCGTCGACGTCCGCCTCGCCGACCTCGCGGCGCCACGATCTCCCGCCGCCGATCTCGCCGCCTGGGTCGCGAACCGACCGGTCGCGGCGATCCTCCTCGTCTACGGCGTGCTGGGCGATCAAGGGCGGGCCGAGACCGACATCGCCTACGCGGGCGAGGTGCTCGCCACCGACTTTTCGAGCGCCGCCGCCTGGTGCCTGGCGGCCGCCAATCTGCTGGAAGCGCAGAAGGGCGGGGCGCTGGTGGTGGTCGGGTCGGTGGCCGGCGATCGCGGGCGCCAGTCCAACTACGTCTACGGCGCGGCCAAGGCCGGGCTCGGGGTGCTGGTGCAAGGGATCGCCCATCGCCTGGCGCTGCGCGGCTCGGGCGCGCGGGCCGCGCTGGTGAAGCCGGGGTTCGTCGACACGCCGATGACCGATCACCTGCCCAAAAGCGGCCCGCTCTGGGCCTCGCCGACGAGTGTCGCCAAGGTGATCCATGCCGCGGCCAAGGGCGGGCCGCCGGTGCGCTACGCGCCGGGATGGTGGCGCTGGGCGATGCTGGCCATCCGCCTCGCGCCGGCGCCGATCTTCCATCGACGGCCGCTGTGAAGACCGTGCTCGTCACCGGCGCCGCCGGGCTGGTCGGCCAGAACCTGATCCCCCGCCTGAAAGCGCGGGGCCATCGGGTGATCGGAATCGACAAGCATCCGACCAACACCCGCCGCCTCGCCGCGCTGCACCCCGACATCCGGGTGATCGAAGCCGACCTCGCCCAGGCTGGCGACTGGGCGGCGGCCTTCGCCGGCGTCGACGCGCTGGTGCTGAACCAGGCCCAGATCGGCGGCCTCGACCGCGCCGCCTTCGTCGCCAACAACGTCACCGCCACCGAGCGCGTGCTGGCCGCGGCGACGGCGGCCAAGGTTCCCTGGCTGGTCCACGTCTCGTCGTCGGTGGTGCGGTCCAGGGCGGACGACCCTTACGTCGAGACCAAGACCGCGCAGGAAGCCCGGGTCGCGGCGTCGCCGATCCCGCACCTGATCCTGCGGCCGACGCTGATGTTCGGCTGGTTCGACCGCAAGCACCTGGGATGGCTGCGGCGGTTCATGGACCGGTCGCCGGTGTTCCCGATTCCTGGCGACGGCCGCTTTCGCCGCCAGCCGCTCTACGCCGGAGACTTCGCGGGCATCGTCGCCTCGGCGATCGAGACGGGCGCGACCGGGGTCTATGACATCTCCGGGCGTCAGGAGATCGACTACCGGGACCTCGTCGCGCTGATCCGCCGCATCGTGGGGGCGAAGACGCGGCTCGTGCGCATCCCCTATCGCCTGTTCTGGGCCCTGCTCTGGCTCTACGCGCGCTTCGACCGCGATCCGCCGTTCACCACCCATCAGCTCGAAGCCCTGGTCCTGCCCGAGGTGTTTCCGGTGATCGATTGGCCGGCGATCTTCGGGGTGACGGAGACGCCGCTGGAGACCGCGCTGCGAGACACCTTTCTCGATCCGAGGTACGGCCAGATCGTGCTGGACTTCTGACCATGGCGCGCGCGGTGATCGTCGGCGCGGGGGCGATGGGGCTGGCGGCGGCGCACTATGCGTTGAAGCTCGGCCACGAGGTCGACGTCGTCGAATCCGATCGCCGGCCGGGGGGCATGGCGGCGCATTTCGACTTCGACGGCCTCTCGATCGAGCGGTTCTACCACTTCGTCTGCAAACCCGACGCGCCGACCTTCGCGCTGATGGACGAGCTCGGCATCGGGGGCCTGATGCGGTGGCGAAAGACCAGCATGGCCTACTTCGCCGGCGGCCGGCTGCATCGCTGGGGCGATCCGATCTCGCTCGCGACCAGCTCGCTGCTGAACCCGGTCGAGAAGCTGCGCTACGGCCTGCAGGTGTTCGCCACGTCGCGACGACGCAGCTTCGACGACCTCGAGAACCTCTCGGCGCGCGACTGGATCGAACGCGGGGCGGGGCGCGGCGTCTACGACAAGCTGTGGCGGCCGCTGATGGAGCTGAAGTTCCACCAGTACGCCGACGACATCTCCGCCGCCTGGATCGCCACCCGCATCCGCCGGCTCGGCAATTCGCGCCGGTCGATCTTCCAGGAGGAGCTCGGCTACATCGAGGGCGGCTCGGAGACCCTGGTGGCGGCGCTCGTCGCCTCCATCGAGCGGCAAGGCGGGCGCATCCACCTGGGCTGCGGCGCCGAACGCATCGAGACCGCCGGCGGGCGCGTCACCGGCGTCGCCGCGGGTGGCGAGACCTTCCCGGCGGAGGCGGTGATCTGCACGA
>DATJRL010000010.1:0-14364 GCA_035504785.1 Caulobacteraceae bacterium | reverse complement strand
TTCGAGGGCACGCCCGTCGAGACGTTCATCCACGATCCCGAGACGCTCGCCTGGACCTTCAGGGACGAGGCGAAGGTGGGGCGCTGCGCCTTCCGGACCATGGTCGCTCAAGGCCGCCTTGTCGGGCCGCGCCCGGCCGCGGGCAGGCGGCTGAAGCGCCGGGCCTCGAGCTCGCTCGCGAAGGGTCCGGGCGAGCTCGACGCCGCGCGCCGCGACCTCTTGCGCTATCATGTCACCGACCGGCTGGGTGACCTGCGCGATCCTCGGCCGACGGAAGAGTTCGCGGCCCTGGGCGTCCAGCTCTACGACCCGATCGCCGAGTTGATCCTGCGTGGCGCCGGACGTTGGGCTGGCAACGGCAAGTGGATTCCCCGCACGCTTCGCGCTTGCGATCCGACGCTCGCCGATCGGTTCATCGACGCCTTTGAACAGCTCTACGTGGCGAAGGACCCCGCGCCCCTGATCGCCTTTGCCGAAGAGGTGCTCGCGCCCCACGGCGGCCTCCTCTTCGAAGGGTACGAGAGCGCCTGGCCGCCCGCGAACAGAATCGCGCGCCGTCGTCGCGGCTGAGGTGCGGCGCGATGGCCAGCAATCCGCCCAGGGTCGAACTCATTAAAGGTCGAACTCGGTCTGTGGCGTTAAACCGAAAGCTGGCATCCGCTGCCGCGCAGCCCTTGGCTGCATTCGGGACGGCCAGCGCATCCCATAAACGTCTGCATTCGACCAGCATCACCAGCAGAGCTTAGGCGCATTCGAAGCCCAGGCTAGCGGGAACCGGCGGGCCGCGCCTCGCGACCGTCGAACCCCCTTTGGCGTCGGGGCGCTCTTCGCTAACGACTAACGTCCGCTCGCATCGGAGCGCCGACCTTCGCCCCGCTCGCAATCCGGATCACCGTTGCGCGACGGCCGGCCCCACGCCGCCGATCCCGGTCTTCAGCGCGCCGCCTGCTGCACCTTGATCGAGCCGGCCGGCAGGGCCCGCAAAGGCGCGTCGGGATCGGTTTTCGAGCTCACCCACTCGCTCCAGCTGGCGCGAGGCAGGATGACCACCTGGCGGTCGTGGAGCGGGGCGATGTCGGGGCCGGGGTTGCAGGTGAGCAGGGTGAAGCGGTCGTCGCGCACCAGGCCGGCGAAGCAGAAGAAGTCCTCGCCCTCGACGCTGCAGCGCCACTTGGTTTTCGGGTACTTGGCGCCGGTGAACTCGAAGAAGTGCGTGGCCGGAACCAGGCATCGACCGTGGGTGAAGCGGCGGTTCTCGGAACGGAAATTGATCACCGGCCCGGCCTTGGGCCGCGGCGGCGGGAAGCCCCAGCGCAGTTCGTCGAGCCGCACGCCGTCCTCGAAGCCGCGGATCACCGGGGCCGGGTCGGTGGGATTGATCTCCTCCAGCGGGGCGAGGTTGGGCGCCGCCTGCGGCCAGCGAAACGGGAGGTCCAGCTGCTCGAAGGCGTCCTTGAGGCCGGCGAAGGGCCAGAGGTAGCCGAACTTGTTGCACATGCTACGGGCCGCGCTCCCTCCGAAGCGGAGGCGATCATCCTAGCACCCCACGTCGATGTCATCCCGGAGAGCCGCCCCCGCCTATGTCATCCCGGACAAGCGGCGGAGCCCCGCCGATCCGGGACCTCCCGCAGGCAAATCACCATGAGGTCCCGGATGAGTCCGCTTCGCGGCTCTCCGGGATGACAAAGTTGGAGGAACGCTCGCTGTCAGACGCCCTCCACGCGGCCGTAGGCGCGCAGGGTCTCGATCGCCTCGCGGGTGAGCCAGCCCCGCCAGTCCTTCTTCGCCTTGGCCCAGTCCTTGGCGTCGACGAACGACCAGTCCCAGAACATCGTCCAGCCGCCATCGGCCTGCTGACCGGCGATCGACGCGCCGAGGGCGGGTTCGATGGCCCCGGCGACCGCGTCGCCGAACGCGCTCGCCGGGGTTGGAGCAATTTCCAGCACCGACAGGTGCTCGTCGTTCGGGTCGTGCGCGCCGAGCGAGCGACGGACAAGCCCGGCCAGCGGCGCGGCGAGGTCGGACGGCGCATCGCGCGCCTCGGACAGCCGGGCCGCGCACTTCAGGTCGTAGGCGCCTTCGATGACGGAGGTTTCCGCAAGCGTGCGCCGCATCGCCGCCTCGGCCGTCTCGATCAGGCCGTCCGGCGCGGCGGCGCGATAGGCGTAGAGCCAGGCGAGAATCACGGCCGTGGGGTTGAAGCGGAAGCCGTTCCAGGAATCCGCCAGGTTTGCCGACCATGCCCACCACGGCGCGTGCGGCGCGCTGGCCACCTCGCGCGGCACGATCGGCCAGACGCCGCGCTCGCGGTCGAGGCTCGCGTCCAGCCACCCGAGCGCGCCCGTTACCATCGGATGGCGCGACGACGCGCCCAGCCGCGCCAGCAGCCGCAGCGCGATGCTGGTGGCGATCCCGCTGGACGCGGCCGCCTGGGTGTCCGGCTCCAGCCCGCCGCCGAAGCCGCCGTCCGGGTTCTGGAACTCCGACAGCGCCACCAGCGCCGCCTCCGCTTTCCCCTCGCCCACCGCGTGGTTCAGCAGCGCCACGTCCAGTGGCCGACCGGATTCGCGCACGAAGGCGAGCGCGGCGTCGTAGCGCTCGCGTGGGAGGATCGCAGGCACGGAGCCCTCCTGGGAGACCGCGCCATCCTTGCGCCATCGCCTCGGCGCGTCAAGAACAAATAGTGAACTGACGTACCGGAACAGGTCTGCGTCGGACCGAGGGAGCGCGGGTGACGTCGCCGAGGTGTTCGCCTGATCCTACTCCGCCGCCGCGGCTGTCACCGCCGTGGGGCGCAGGCGTTCGAAGCGGCTGAGGGCCGCGGCGTCCATGCGGGCGCGGACGAAGACGCCGCCGTCGCCGTCCTCGTGGCGCTCGACGATCCGGCCGTGGCGATAGAGCCAGGCCAGGCCCTCGCCATCTTCCGACGCCAGGACGATGTTCAGGATCGGCCCCTCGTCCACCAGGTCGGCCAGGCGCGCGACCAGCCGGTCGCAGCCCTCCCCGGTCGCAGCCGAAACCGCGATTGCGCCGGCGCGCAGCGCCCGCGCGTCCAGGAACTCGCGCGCCTCGTCGGGCAGCAGGTCGCGCTTGTTCCACACCTCCAGCACGCGCTGGCCGGCCGCCTCGCCGGCGCCGAGCTCCTCGAGCACGGTCCGCACGTCCTCCGCCTCGGCCTCGCTGTCGGGACTGGCGATGTCGCGCACGTGCAGGATGACGTCGGCTTCCTTGACCTCCTCCAGCGTGGCGCGGAACGCCTCCACCAGCTCGTGCGGCAGGTCGGAGATGAAGCCGACCGTGTCGGAGAGGATCGCCGGCCGGCCGCCGGGAAGCTTCAGCCGGCGCATGGTCGGGTCGAGGGTGGCGAAGAGCATGTCTTTCGCCGCCACCCGAGCCTCGGTCAGGCGGTTGAACAGCGTCGACTTGCCGGCGTTGGTGTAACCCGCCAGCGCCACGACCGGGAACGGCACGCGTCGGCGGGCCTGGCGGGCGAGCGTCCGGGTGCGGCGCACCTCGGCGAGTTCGCGCTTCAGGGCGCCGAGCTTTTCGCGGATCAGCCGCCGGTCGGTCTCGATCTGGGTCTCGCCGGGGCCGCCCATGGTCCCGAACCCGCCGCGCTGGCGCTCCAGGTGGGTCCAGGTGCGCACCAGGCGCGAGGCTTCGTACTCGAGCCGGGCCAGCTCCACCTGCAACCGGCCCTCCCGGGTGCGGGCGCGGCGGGCGAAGATCTCCAGGATGAGGCCGGTGCGGTCGATGACCTTGACCTTCCAGGCCCGCTCGAGGTTGCGCTGCTGCACGGGCGACAGGGCGTCGTCGACCACCACCACGTCCAGCTCACGGGCTTCCACCAACGCGCCGATCTCGGCGACCTTGCCCGCGCCGAGCAAGGTGGCCGGAACCGGCGCGCGCAGCGGCGCGATCAGCGCCTCGACCACCTCGAGATCGAGCGCGCCGGCCAGCGCGGAGGCTTCGGCGAGGCGCGCGGCGGCCGTGCGTGATCCACCGCGCCCACGCTCCGGATGGAGCACGAGCGCGCGCTGGATCGGTAGGCTTCTGTCGAGGCTCTTCGGCTTCAATCGGCGTCGGGGCCGGGTTCGTACAGCTGGACGGGCTGCGCCGGCATGATGGTGGAGATGGCGTGCTTGTAGACGAGTTGGGACTGGCCGTCGCGCCGCAGCAGGACGCAGAAATTGTCGAACCAGCTGACCACGCCCTGCAGCTTCACGCCATTCACCAGGAAGATGGTGAGCGGCGTCTTGGAGCGGCGGACGCTGTTCAGGAACGTGTCCTGCAAGTTCTGCTTCTTGTCGACGGCGGTGGCGGTATTCATGGGTTGATCCCCTTGATTCTACGTTCGTTTTTCAAGTCGCGCCGCGAGTGCGGCGCCACACATCAGTTCACGTCCCGTCGGGCGGGCCGTCAGACGGCCGTCCGTCTCGCTTCCTCGATATAGAGCCGCCTCAGCCGTTTCGCCACTTCGCCGGGCGCGCCGTCCCCGACTGGCTTGCCGTTGATGCTGACGATGGGCAGCAACAGGGTTCCGGCGCCTGTGATGAAGGCCTCGCGCGCCTCCTGGGCCTCCTCCAGGGTGAATGGCCGCTCCTCCACCTTCAGGCCCTCCCGGGCCAGCACCGCGAGGAGCGTCTTGCGGGTGATGCCGCGCAGGATGTTGGCTTGGGTGTCGCGGGTGCGGACCGCGCCGGACTTGTCGATGATCCAGGCGTTGCTGGACGCGCCCTCGGTGACGAGGCCCATGTCGTCGACGAACCATGCCTCGACCGCGCCGACCGCTCGCGCCTGTTGCTTGGCCAGAACATTGGGCAACAGCCCGATGGTCTTGATGTCGCAGCGGGCCCAGCGGGTCTCGGGCACGGAGATCACCGCGGCGCCCCGCTCGGCCCGAGCGTCGGCGGCCGCGCGATCGACGCCTTTCGCGGTGCAGATCACGCTGGGCGGCACGGCGGGCTTCGGGAAGGCGTGGTCGCGCGGGGCGACGCCGCGGGTCACTTGCAGGTAGACCAGGCCCTCGCGCACCCGGTTGCGGCGCACGGTTTCCTTCAGCACCACCTCGAGCGCCGCGCGGCTCATCGGCGGCGTTATCTGCAGTTCGCCGAGACTGCGGTCCAGCCGCTCGAAGTGGCCGGCGGCGTCGGCCAGCAGGCCGCCGAGCACCGCCCAGACCTCGTAGACCCCGTCGGCGAGCTGGAAGCCGCGGTCCTCGATGTGCACGGCCGCCTGGCCATGAGGCGTGAACCGGCCGTTCACGTACGCGACGCGGCTCACCGCACTCCCCTCCCCTTCGCGGCGAGGGGTTGGGGGCGCCGGCGCCGGCGCGGCGTTGACCGGCTAGCCCACAAAAATCCAACGGCGCCCATCACACCTCCACGTCTTCCAGGGCCCGCGCGCCGCCGAAGCCGAGGGACTTCAGCTTGCGGTGCAGGGCCGAGCGCTCCATGCCGATGAAGGCGGCGGTGCGCGAGATGTTTCCGCCGAACCGCATGATCTGGGCGCCCAGGTACTCGCGCTCGAAGAGTTCGCGCGCTTCGCGGAGCGGCAGGGCGATGATCCGCTCGGCGCCCAGCCCGCCGGTGGGGGCCTGGGAGGCGGTGTCGATCGGCAGCATGTCGGCGGTGATCGGCTCGGCCGGATCGCCAGGCGCCAGGATCAGGATGCGCTCGATGACGTTGCGCAGCTGTCGGACGTTGCCCGGCCAGGCCTGCACCTGCAGGGTGGCGATGGCGTCGTCGGCGAACGCGCGGCGCGGCAGACCCTGGGCGGTCCCGATGCGCTCGACGCAGTCGCGGATCAGGTCGGGGATGTCGTCGCGGCGCTCCTCGAGGCCAGGCACCCGCAGCGGCACCACGTTCAGTCGATGGAACAGATCCTCGCGGAAGCGGCCGGCGGAAATCTCCTCGCGCAGGTCCCGGGACGACGAGGAGATCACACGCACGTCCACCTGAACGTCGGTGTCGCCGCCGACCCGGTGGAAGCGCTGGTCGACGAGCACGCGCAGGATCCGGCCCTGGCTCTCGCGCGGCATGTCGGCGACCTCGTCGAGGTAGAGGGTGCCGCCGTGGGCGCGCTCGAACACGCCGATCTTGCGCGGACGGCCGCCCTCGCCTTCCTCGCCGAACAGCTCGAGGTCCATCCGCTCCGGCGTCATGCCCGCGGCGCTCACCACCACGAACTCGGCCTTGGCGCGGGGGCTGGCGCCATGGATCAGACGCGCCGACGTTTCCTTGCCGGCGCCGGCCGGACCGGTGATCAGCACCCGGCTATTGGCCTGCGCGACCTTGGCCACCATCTGGCGCAGGTGCTGCGCGGCGGCGGATGCGCCCGGAAACCCGTCTGGCGAGGCGGTGAGCGTCTTCAGGCGACGATTCTCGCGCCGCAGGCTCGCCGCCTCCAACGCGCGCTCCACCACCAGCAGCATGCGGTCGGACTTGAACGGCTTTTCGAGAAACTCGTACGCCCCGCGCTTGATGGCGCTGACCGCGGTTTCGATGTTGCCGTGGCCGGAGATCATGATCACCGGCATGTCGCGGTCCAGCCCTTTGACGAGGTCGAGCAGCTCCAGGCCGTCCATGCCGCCGCCCTGCATCCAGATGTCGAGCATGAGCAGGGAGGGCCGGCGCGCGCTGATCGCCGCCAGCGCCTCGTTGGAATCGCCGGCGGTGCGTACGTCATAGCCTTCATCGCTCAGGATGCCGGCGACCAGCTCCCGGATATCGGCCTCGTCGTCCACGATCAAAACATCGGCGGCCATGGCGGGTCTCAAGCGTCCTTCGGTTCAGGCGCCGCGGCGTGCGGCGCGTCGATTGGCGGATGCGGGGTCAGGGGAAGGCGCAGCGTGATCCGGGCGCCGGGGAGCGTCCGGGCGTCGGCCAGCAACAGCTCGCCGCCGTGCTCTTCCACGATGCGGTCGACGATTGCGAGGCCAAGGCCCGTGCCTTTCTCGCGCGTGGTGACATAGGGCTCGGTCAGCCGGTCGCGGTTCTTCGCTGGCAGGCCCACGCCGTTGTCCTCGATCTCGAAAGCAAGGCGCCCGGCGTCGACGAGCAGGCGGGCGGTGATGCGCCCAGGTTCGGGCGAGAGCTTGCGCCGCGCCGCGATGGCCTCGCCGGCGTTCTTCAGCAGGTTGGTCAGCGCCTGACCGACCATGCGTTCGTCGCAGACGAGCGTTACCGGACCGTCGGGCTCGACGAGCTCGATCTGCACTCCGGGATCGGCGACGCGCTGGGCGAACACCGCCTGACGCAGGAGTTCGACCGCATCGTGGGTGGCGAACCGAGGCGCGGGCATGCGGGCGAAGGCCGAGAACTCGTCGACCATGCGCCCGATGTCGCCCACCTGGCGGATGATGGTCTCGGTGCAACGATCGAAGGTCTCGACGTCGGCGGTCACCTCCTTGCGGTACTTGCGACGCAGGCGCTCGGCGGAGAGCTGGATCGGCGTCAGCGGGTTCTTGATCTCGTGGGCGATGCGCCGGGCGACGTCCTTCCAGGCCGCGTTGCGCTGGGCCGCGACGAGGCGGGTGATGTCGTCGAAGGTCAGCACCAGGCCGTCGCGATTGTGACCGATCCGCACCCGCAGGCGTCGCAGCTCCCCGCCGCGGGCCACGTCGACGTCTTCCTCGAACTCCTGTCCCGTGCGTCCGGCGCGTTCGACGATCTCGTCGAACTCGGGGACCAGTTCGCGCAATGGTCGGAACAACCACACCGGCGGCAGTTCCAGCAGCGCCGCGGCCTGCCGGTTCGCGACCGAGACACGGCCCTGCTGGTCGAGGCCGATCACCCCTGCGCTGACGCCGAACAGCACGGTCTCCACGAACTGCCGGCCCGACTCCGCCTCCTTGTGCGCGGTCAGCAGCTGTCGCTGCTGAGCCTCGAGGTCGCTGGTCATGCGGTTGAAGGCGCGCGAGAGCACGGCGATCTCTTCGGGATCGGAGCGGCTGTCGACCCGCACCGAAAGGTCGCCGGCGGCCACCTTCCCCGCCGCCTGCACCAGCCGCGCCACCGGGCCGGCGATGCTGCTGGCAGCCGACATGGCCACCGAGACGGCGGCCAGCAGCACCCAGATGACCACGTCGAGGTAGCTGAAGAAGAAGCCCAGGCGGATCTGGTCCCGGGCGGCCCGCGCCTGCTGGTAGGCGCCGATCGAGACGCTGGCGTTGCGCAGGTGGGTGAAGACGCCGGGGTCGACCGGCCAGACGACGTAGAGATAGGCGTCGTGGAAAGCGCGCAGGCGGTAGAGGCCGCGGAACAGGTCGGATTGCTCGAAGGGCTGCGCCTCGATGTCGCCCTCGTCGGCGACGCTGAACGCCTGGGCGGACGGCGCCAGGAACGGCGGCCCGCCAGCGCCGCCCAGCGAACTGGCGAGCACTCGGCCGCGGCCGTCGATCAGGTAGGCGGCGGAGAAGCCGTTGTCGTCCGCCTGCTGGCTGAGGAACTGCGAGAAGGCGACCGGCGAGCCGAGTTGGGTCGGCCCGGCCTCGTCGATGTCGTGCGCCAGAACGGCCGTGTGGCGCCCGATGTTGTTGCGCTGCTCCTCGAGGTAGGACACGGCCACCTTGGCCGACGTCTCCACCGTGGTCTCGACGTTGGCCTTGAACCAGCTCTCGACGCCACGAGTGACCAGAACACCGAAGAACAGGGCGATGATCAGCGCCGGGACGACCGCGGCCGCGGCGAAGAGGCCGACGAAACGCAGGTGCAAGCGGGCGCCGGGGTCGTCGGCCCTGAGCGAGACGAGGCGAAGGGTGCGACGGACGATCAGCGCCCCAAGCCCCATCATCAGGATGAGATCCGCCCAGAGCAGGCTCGTGACGAGTTCGCTGGCCGGGCCGAGCGGGCCGGACAGGCTGGGCGACGAGCCCAGACCGATGGCCGCGGCCGTGAGCACGCCCGACACGGCGTATCCGAGGCCGATCACGGCGGCGGAATCAAGCCTGACCAACCAGCCGCGCGCGAGGCCGATCGTCGGCGGGTATGGCAACGCGCGATCAGACTCCATGCGGGAACCTAGGGCGGACTGTGCCCCAATTTCAACACCTCATGTGGCTGGATTACGTCAGCGTTTTCCGCGAGCGGCGGTGACGCCTAGTTCCTGAATCTTCTTGCGCAGGGTGTTGCGATTCAGTCCCAGCACCTCGGCGGCTCGGACCTGGTTCCCCCGGGTGGCGGAGAGCGTCAGCAGGATCAGCGGCCGTTCCACATCCTCGAGCACTCGGTCGTAGAGCCCGGACGGCGGGACGCCGTCCGGCTGGTCGGCGAAGTAGGACGAGAGATGCCGCTCGACCAGCCCGGACAACGTGAGCGGTCCCTCCTCGCCCGCCACCGCGGCGGTCTGCTCCGAGAGTTCGCGCTCGATGATCCGCGCCGAGATGAGTTCCTCGGCGTAGAGGGCGCAGACGCGACGGATGAGGTTCTCCAACTCGCGCACGTTGCCTGGCCAGGCATGAGCCTTGAGCCGTTCGAGGGCCGCGGCGTCGATGGTCTTGGCGGGCAGGCCCTCGCGGTTCGCCCGCAGCAGGAAGGCGCGGGCGAGGTCCGGAATGTCCTCGACCCGCTCGCGAAGCGGCGGCAAGCGGACCGGCGCGACATTGAGCCGGAAGTAGAGGTCTTCGCGGAACAGGCCCTCGCGGATCAGGCCGCGAAGGTCGCGGTTGGCCGCGGCGATGACGCGGACGCTGGGTTTGCGGCCGGTGCGCGGATTGATCGCCGGGTCGGCGCCGTCGAAGACGCGGAGCAAACGGGTCTGGGCGTCGAGGGGCATGTCGCCGATCTCGTCGAGGAACAGCGTGCCCCCATCGGCCTCGACCAGCTTGCCGAAGTCGCCGTCGCCCTTGCCGAACAGCTCGGTCTCGACCCGCTCGCGTGGGACGGCGGCGAGGTTTATGGCGACGAACTTGCCGTCGCGGCGCCGCCCGAGGTCGTGCAGAGCCCGCGCCACCAGCTCCTTGCCGGTGCCGGACTCGCCAAGGATCAGCACCGTGAGGTCCGCTCCGACGAGGCGGGCGATGGTGCGATAGACATCCTGCATTGGCGCGGAGCGGCCGATCAGCGGCAATCGCTCGTCGCGCACGGCCCGGGCCTGGGCGCGGGCCGCCTCGGTGTCGGCCGGGCGCGCCAGCGCGCGCCGCGCCGTCATGGTCATGTCGTCGAGGTCGAAAGGCTTGGGAATGTAGTCGAAAGCGCCGATCTCGGCGGCGTTCACGGCGGTGAGCAGGGTGTTCTGGGCGCTCATCACGATCACCGGCAGCTTCGGCCGCTGCTTGCGGATGCGCGGCAGCACATCGAACACGTTCTCGTCCGGCATCACCACGTCGGTGACGACGAGGTCGCCCTCCCCGTCCGTCACCCACTTGAGCAGGGTCGCGGCGTTGCCGGTCGCCCGCACCTGATAGCCCAGCCGACTGAACGCCTGGCTGAGCACGAGGCGGATCGAGGAATCGTCGTCGGCGATCAGAATCTTCTGCGGCTGGGCGCTCATCCTCCCACGCTCCCCGCCGGAGCCTCGGAGGACAGGCTCGGGAGGACGGATCCTCCGAAACCTCGGGGAAGGAGGGTCATATACTCACCTGACGATCGCCCGGCGCCGGCGCGGCGGGCAGGAGGACGCGGAACGTGGTGCGGCCGGGCTCGGATTCGAAGTCGATCAGCCCGCCATGGCCGGCGACCAGCTTGGCGACCAGGGCGAGCCCGAGCCCCACGCCGTTGGCCTTGGACGACACGAAAGGCTCGAACAGATGGTCGCGCAGGTGCGGCGGCACGCCAGGACCGTTGTCCTGGATGCGCACCTCCAGCGGCGCGCCCTGAGCGGCCTTGCCGTCGCCGGCCCGGACGCGAACGCCGTGACGGTAGGCGCTGGTGATCATTACTTCGCCGCGGCCGTCGCGGCGGGCGTGGGCCGCCTCGGCGGCGTTCTTGACCAGGTTGAGGAAGATCTGGATCAGCTGGTCTTCCTCGCCCCACACCGGCGGCAGCGACGGATCGAAGCTCTCCTTCAGCGCCAGCCCTTCGGCGACGCCGTTGGCGGCCAGGGCCCGGACGCGATCGAGAACCTGGTGGATGTTCACCGGCGCCCGCTCCGGCGCGGCGTCGTCCGAGAACGCCTCCATGCGGTCGACGAGGCGGCGAATGCGGTCGGTCTCGTCGACGATCAACTGGGCGAGCGGCACATCGGCCGACTGAGCGCCGGTCTTGAGGAGCTGGGCGGCGCCCCGAATGCCGGCGAGCGGGTTCTTGATCTCGTGCGCGAGCATGCGGCCGAGGCCCACGACCGAACGCAGGCCGGCGACGTCCCCGCCGCGGTCGACGCCCATGGCCCCGCTGCGCAGGTGAAGGGTGAGCAGCACGGCGCCGTCGCCGAGCGGCGCGGCCGCGCCGTCCGCCTCGAAGGCCGGGTGGCCGAAAAGCGCGATCTCGACGCCGCGTTCGCGCACCGGGCCTTCTTCGGCCAGCGCCCGATCGATCAGCGACACCAGCGCCGAGCTCGGCGGCAATGCGGCCTTGAAGCGTCCCCGGGCCAACAGGGCCAAACCCTGGCCGAACAGCGCCTCGGCCGCCTCGTTCGCCGCGACGAGGGCCCCGTCGCGGTCGACCACCATGGCCGGCTCCGGAATCAGCTCGAAAGCGGTCGCTTTCAGCGCCTCGATCGGCGCTCGTTCGGACAGCGACCTTACGCGACTCTCGGTCATCCCCGGGTCAACGCTCGCGCGTTGCTCATTTTATAAACAGTGCCACCGCTGCGTTTTTAGGCATATTGTGCGGCGCCGTAAAGCCTGGACTTACCATGTCGCGCCGGCCACAGAGCCGCCATGGAATTTCGAAGCGTGATCGTGGCCGCCGGCGCCGGGCAAAGGGCCGGCGCCGGCGCCGCGAAGCAGTGGCGGCGCCTGGCGGGCAAGCCCGTCGCCCGCTGGTCGGCCGAAGCGCTGCTGGCGGCCGGGACCGGAGACCTGGTGGTGGTGATCGGCGCCGGCCAGGCCGACATGGCGCGGGAGGCCCTCGATGGGCTTCCCGCGCGCTTCGTCGAAGGCGGCGCGGCGCGCTCGGACTCGGTGAAGGCAGGTCTCGCCGCCCTGGGGGCCGATGACGAACTCGTCTTGATCCACGACGCGGCGCGGCCGCTGTTGAGGGTCGAGCACATCGAACGCCTGCTCGCCGCGCTGGAGACGTCGCCGGCGGCGATCCTCGCCTTGCCCCTGGCGGATACCTTGAAGCGCGACGACGGCGCCGGGCGCATCGTCGAAACACCGCCCCGCGCCGGGCTCTGGCGCGCCCAGACCCCGCAAGGCTTCCGCCTCGGCGCGATCCGCGCCGCCTACGCCGCCTGGCCCGCCGGCGAGGAACCGACCGACGAGGCCATGGTGGTCGAGCGCGCCGGCGGCTTGGTGGCGCTCGTCCCCGGCGACCCGATGCTGGCCAAGTTGACCTACCCGGAGGACTTCACCATGGCCGAACAGCTGGCCGGCGCGGCTCGGGTGATGCGGATCGGCCAGGGCCTCGACGCCCACCGCTTCGGCCCGGGCGACACGGTCTGGCTCTGCGGCGTCGAGATCCGGCACACCCACGCCCTCGTCGGCCACTCGGACGCCGACGCCGGCCTGCACGCGCTGACCGACGCGATCCTCGGCGCGATCGGCGAGGGCGACATCGGCGACCACTTCCCGCCCAGCGATCCGAAGTGGCGCGGCGCGCCCTCCGACCAGTTTCTGACGCACGCCGCCGACCTGGTGGCGCGGCGCGGCGGGCGGCTGGTCAACGTCGACGTGACGCTGGTGTGCGAGCGACCGAGGATCAAGCCGCACCGCCAGGCCATGCGCGAGCGTCTCGCCGGGCTGCTCGCCCTCCCCGTCTCGGCGGTCAGCGTCAAGGCGACCACAATGGAAGGCATGGGATTCACCGGCCGCGAAGAGGGACTGGTCGCGCAAGCTGTGGCGATGGTCGAGCTGCCGGCGTAGTAATCCGCCCCCGCCGGAAGGAGCGAAGATGATCTTTTCCCTCGAAATCGAGACGCTGGCCCGGCTGGTGATCGACGACGCCCGCGAACGCAACCTGCGCATCGTCACCGCGGAGAGCTGCACCGGCGGCCTGGTCGCGGGCGCCCTCTGCGCCGTCGCCGGCGCCTCGGACGTCTTCGAGCGGGGCTACGTGTCCTATTCCAACCGCGCCAAGCAGGAGCAGCTCGGCGTGTCCGGCGACATGATCGCAGACCTCGGCGCAGTCTCGGAGCCGGTGGTGCGGATGATGGCGCTGGGCGCGCTCGAGAATAGCCACGCCCACGTCGCGGTGGCGATCACCGGCGTCGCCGGTCCCGGCGGGGGCACGCCGCTGAAGCCGGTCGGCACGGTCCACTTCGCCACGGCGCGCTCCAACCAGTCGGTCTATCACCGGCATGAGTTTTTCGAGCTGGAGACGCGCGAGGAGATCCAGATCGCCTCGGTGCAAGTGGCGCTAGAGATGCTGCGCGAGCGGTTTCGGTAATTTACGCCGGGGCGACGGACGGCCGCGAAACGCCGTCGGCGTGGTCGCGCGCCATCGCCGGAAGGTGCGGCTGAAGTTCGAGGTGTCCACGTAGCCGAGATCCGCCGCAATCTGCTCGACCGTGTCCTCCGTGTGAGTCAGCCGCCAGCAGGCGAGATCCACGCGCGCCTCGTCGACAAGGCCGCGGTAACGCACGCCCACGTCGCGCAGACGCCGGATCAGCGTTCGCGGCGACATGCCGAGCGAGCGGGCCACGGCGGCGAGATCGGGATAGGCGCCGTCGACCTGCGCCAGACGGTTGCGGATCGAAGCGATGAGATCGCCCGACGCGGCGGCATCGCGTTCATCGGCTTCGCGCCGACAGTCGCGCAGCGCCGCCTCGCGCGCCCTCGGATCGGCCGTAAAGCTGCGGAGAGCCAGCTGATCTCGCGGCACGCGGATGCGCAATTCGTCGGCGTCGAACGCGACCATGCCCGGCAGGCGCCGGCGATAAAGCTCCGACCATGCCGGGGCGGGATATGGAAAGTGAAACTCCAATCCCTCGATGGTTTGGCCCACGGTGGCTTCGAGGGCGCGGTTGACCAGGGCCACGTTCGATTCCAGGTAGAAGTGGCGAAGATTTCCGAGATCGATCTCGGGCGTCATCGTGAGATCGCCGAACGCCCCGACGATTTCGAAATGGAAGCGCATCGTCCGCGCTGGCCCGCCGCCCATTTCCGCCAGGGTCTCGAGCGCTTGGCCGAGTGAACCGCTGGCGCTGACCGCCACGGCGAGCGGTCCATGCACGGTGATCGGCGACAGATCGCCGATCTCCAAGCCGAGCCCTCCGCCCCCGCCCCCGGGCAACGCCGACGCCAACCGGTAGAGCGCCTCGAAC
>DATJRL010000009.1:0-20415 GCA_035504785.1 Caulobacteraceae bacterium | reverse complement strand
CCCGCAGGGCGACGCTTCCCCCAAGGGGGGAACAGAGTCCGTACGGCATCAGAAATACCCCTCGCGCTTCTTCTTCTCCATGCTGGCCGACTGGTCGTGGTCGATCACGCGGCCTTGGCGCTCGGAGGTGGTGGTCAGCAGCATTTCCTGGATGATCTCGGGCAAGGTGGTCGCCTCGCTTTCGACCGCGCCGGTCAGCGGGTAGCAGCCCTGGGTGCGGAAGCGGATCTTCTTCAGCATCGGGACCTCGCCGGGCTTCAGGCGCATCCGCTCGTCGTCGACCATGATCAGCTGGCCATCGCGCTCGACCACCGGACGCTCTGCGGCGAAATAGAGGGGGACGATCGGGATGTCCTCCAGGTGGATGTACTGCCAGATATCCAGCTCGGTCCAATTGGAGATCGGGAACACCCGCAGCGACTGACCCTGGCTCAATCGCGTGTTGTAGAGCTTCCAGAGTTCCGGGCGCTGGTTCTTCGGATCCCAGCCATGGTTCGGACTGCGCACCGACACCACCCGCTCCTTGGCGCGGCTCTTCTCCTCGTCGCGCCGCCCGCCGCCGAACGCCGCGTCGAAGCCGTATTTGTCCAGCGCCTGCTTCAGCCCCTCGGTCTTCCACATGTCGGTGTGCAAGGAGCCGTGGTCGAAGGGATTGATGCCCAGGCGCTCGGCCTCGGGGTTCTTGTAGACGATGAGGTCGAAGCCGAGTTCGCGGGCCATGCGCTCGCGCATCTCGTACATCGCCTTGAACTTCCAGGTGGTGTCGACGTGCAGCAGCGGGAAGGGCGGCTTGGACGGGTGGAAGGCCTTCATCGCCAGGCGCAGCATCACCGCGCTGTCCTTGCCGATGGAGTAGAGCATCACCGGTCGCTCGCAGGTGGCCGCCACCTCGCGCAGGATGTGGATGCTCTCGGCCTCCAGCCGCTGCAGGTGGGTCAAGGTCCGCGGGGTCACGACGGAGGCGCCGGACGCTGCGGTCCGCTCCAGGGTGGATGACATCGAAGGCTTGTTCCGGCTTCGCTCTGGTTTAGCTCCGCCGCCGCGTCGCTTTGCGTTGGCTCGGCCGGCCCTATGCGGCGTGAGTTAAGGGACGCCGGCGCCTTGCGCAAGATGTGAGCGGCTCGCGGGCAAGCGGCGAGGGACCGCGGACGTGGGCCTTTGCCGGACGAACGCTGGGCGTTAAGGAAAATCCAGCGCAAATTGTCGGGGCGGCGGGCCCCCGTGGGGATGCGCCCGAAGGTGTGACCGACAAGCGAATGGCTCCTCCGCGATCCAAGCCTTTGAGCTTCACCTCGATCAAGGTCGGCGCCTTGCCGCAACTGCGTCCCGCCGACACCGACGCCGACGCATCGCCGGCGAACGTCCAAATGCCCGTCCGCGCCCAGACCACCGAGCCGGCCGCGGCCGTGCGCCCGGCGCCGCTCGCCGCGCCGCTGGAGGCGTCGGCCGTGCTCACCCGCATCGCCGAGCCGAAACGCAGTGGCGAGCGCGGGATCTATCTCGCCGCGGCCGTCGCCAGCCTGGTGTGGCTCGGCGGCGTCGGGGCCATCGGCTGGGGCCTGAGCCAAGCCGGCCGGTCCGGGCTCGACACCCTCGAGATCGCCGTCCTGGCGATGACCGCCCTGGCGCCGCTCGGTCTGATCTGGTCGGTCGCCTACGCGGTCTCCCAGGCCCGCACCCTGGCCGGCGAGGCGCGGCGCGCCCGGCGGCTCACCGACGAGCTGATCGGACCCACGGCCCTCGCCGCCGCCCAGTCCGGCGCGGTGGTCGAGGCCATGCGCTCGCAGATCGCCACCGCGTCCGAGGTCGCCAACCAGGCGCGCGAGCACCTTGCGGCGTTGAGCTTGGCCCTCGCCCAGGAGACCGAGCACCTCGCGGAGGCGACCGCTCACGCCTCGCGCACCGCTGTCGGCCTCGTCGAGACGCTGAGCCGCGAGCGGGGCGAGCTCAACACCCTGGCCATCACCCTCGACGCCCGCTCCGCCGCGGTGACCGACGCGATCAATCGCCAGGCGCATATGGTCGCTGAGGCGTCGGACCTCGCCGAGACCCAGTTGCGCGAAGCCGAGGCGGCGCTGGCCGCCCGCGCCGCCGACCTCGCCGCCGCGGCCGGCGAAGCGGTCGACGTCTCGCGCATCGCCTCCGAGGATCTCGGACGCCAGATCGCGCGCCTCGAGACCGCCAGCGGCGGCGTCGGCGACCAGATGCGGGCTCTGGAGGACGGGCTCACGCAGCAGCGCGCGGCGCTGGTCACGGTCGCCCATGCCCTGCGCGCCGAACAGGAGGATTTCTCGACGCTGGCCGAGAGTCGCACGGCGCAACTGGCGGAGTTCGTGAACAGCGCGCGTTCCGATGTCGTCGCGCTCAACCAGGCGACCGCGGTGGGCGCGAGCTCGCTCAGCGACCTTATCGCCGAGGCGAGGGCCAAGCTAGGCGAACTCGCCGAAGCGGCCAGCACCGAACGCGACGCCTTCGCCCGCTCGGCCGAAGACACCCTCAAGGGCCTCTCGGAAGCCGGCGCCCGGGAGCGCGAACACCTCGAAACGGCGATGCGCTCGACCATCGAGGCGCTGTCGGCCGCGGCCGTCGAGGCCCGCGAGGCGGCCGACGTCCACGCCGAGGCGGCCCGCGCCCGCGTCGACCTGCTCAACGAAGCCGCTTTCGCCGCCGGCCAGAAGGCCGACCAGGTGTTCGACACCCGGCTCACCCAGGCGCGCGGCCTGATCGAGCAATCGGCGCAGCTGGTGGAGGATGCCGGTCTCCAGGCCGCGCAGCGCCTGGAGTCGCAGGTCGCCGACGCCCGGGCCGCGCTGGAGAGCCTGCACGCGGTCATCGACGACGTCGCCAACCGCGCGGCCCGGCTCCCCGAGGAGACCGGCGCGCGGGCCGCCGAGGTCAAGGCCGCCGTGGAGACCGGGCTCGGCGACCTGTTGGAGTCGGCCCGCCGGGCGTCCGAGGAGACCCAGGCGATCGACGCGGCCTTCCAGGAACGGGTCAAGCGCAATTACGAGATGCTCAGCGAGGCTGTCCAGTTGATGGGCGTCGTCGCCGACCGCGGCGCCGGCGCGGCCGCCCTCCAGCGCCCTTCGCCCGCCGAGCGGGCCCGCGGCCGCCTCGCCGCGTCGCAGCCGCGCCCCCGGCTGGAAGCGCCGTCGCTCGAGCCGGCGACGGAGCCCCAGGCGGCGCCGGCGGGCGAGCCGGTCGCCGCGCTTCCCACGCTCTCCGAGCCAAACCCGGTCGCCGACGCCGGCGCCCTGCGCGGCCGCCTTCGACTGACCCCCACCGCCAGCGACGACGAGTTCAAGGCCGCCTTCGAAGCCGCCGGCGGTCAGGCGCCGGTCGAGGAGACCGGCGGCTGGACGTGGAAGGAGCTGTTGACCAGCCTCGACGGCCCGGTCGCGGCGGACGGATCGGTCCGATCGCCAGCGAGCGAGGCGGGCGCCGCCGATGGCCTGTTCGCGGAGATCGAGGCCATGGGCATCGACCCGGCCGCGCTGCTCACGAGGGGCCGCATCGAGGAGATCGCCGCGGCGATCCAGACCGGAGACGCCCTCGGCGCCCGCGAAGTGGTGCGCACCCTGGCGCCGGCGGCGATCCGCCGCATCGCGCGCCGGGCGCTTTCCGACCCCGGCTTCCGCGCTCGCGCCCATGCGTTCGTCGCCAACTACGCCGACGTGATCGCCGACGCCGCCGCCAGCGATCGCGAGGGCCTGCGGATGGCGCAGACGCTGGCCAGCAACGGCGGCCGCGCCTTTCTGCTGCTCGACGCCGCGACGGGCCTGAGCGGCTAGCGCACCCAAGGTCCAGTTGGACTTCGCCCGGGGGATTGGCCGCCGACAAGAACGGTCGCCGCGCTCCCGCCCCCATCGGCGTGCTATGGGGCGATGGCCATGACGCGACCGCTCGCAGCCCTGCTCGTCGCCGCCAGTTGCCTCGCCGCGTCCGGCGCTTGGGCACAGGCGAACAAGGTGGCGGGCCTGGTCGTCATGGCCGGACCTGGACCTACGGTGCAGTCGACCTATCCCGCCTCGGGTGGGAGCGTGCCGGCCGGCGTGATGATCCTGAAGATCGTCTTCGACCAACCCATGGCGCCCGACGCGTGGGCCTATGGCCCCTCGGCCGAAGGCGACTTCCCCAAGTGCCTGGCGGACCCGCGTCTGCTCGGCGACCAACGAACCTACGTGCTGCTATGCAACGTCGCGCCGAAGCGCACGTTCGCCGTGGAGATCAACTCCACGCCCCGCTTCGCCAGCGCCTACGGTCGCTCGGCCAAGCCCTTCACCCTGAAGTTCTCAACCACGGACCCTGGCACCTTCGACCTTCACGACGCCCTCTTGCAGGCGGGGCTCACCGATACCGACGATCCGATCATGACATGGCGCGACGAAGGGCACGGCGTGTCGCAGACGCCGCCGCCGTAGGCGCGGATGTCTGTCGAGACCGGCGTCGTGAGGGCGTTGCTTAGACCAGGGCGTCGAGTTCACCCAGCGATCCGACGTTGGCGTTCAAGTCGTTCACAAGGCCGGTGGCGAGCGAATAGACCCAGCCGTGCACGCACAGGGGCTGACCCCGCGCCCAGGCGTCCTGGACGAAGACGTCCGAGGCGACGTTGCGCACCTGCTGGATGACGTTGAGTTCGCAGAGCCGGTCGAGGCGCGCCGGCTCGTCGGGCAGGGCGCCCAGAGCCTCGCGGTGGTCGTGCGCGATCTCGCGGATCGGATGCAGCCAGTGGTCGACCAGGCCACGCCGACGCCCGTCCACGGCCGCGGCGACGCCGCCGCAACCGTAGTGTCCCACCACCAGGACGTGCTCCACCTTCAGCACGTCGACGGCGAACTGCAGCACCGACAGATAGTTGGCGTCCTGCGGCGGGGCGAGATTGGCGACGTTGCGGTGCACGAAAAGCTCGCCGGGATCGAGACCGACGATCTCGTTGGCGGGCACGCGGCTATCCGAGCAACCGATCCACAGGTAGCGCGGCGCCTGCTGTCCCACCAACCTTTCGAAAAACCCCGGGTCGGCGGCCACCTTGCGCGCCGCCCAGTCCCGATTGTTCCGCTTCAGGTCGTCCAGCATGGCCGGTTCCTAGCCGTCGCGGGGCGCCACGCCAAGCCGGACCGCTTGCGTGCAGCAGGACGTTTTGCGGCAGGCGACCCAGGCCGTCGTGCGCTACCGCCGGTGTGACGGCGGCTGATCGTCGCCTCGGGGGGGCCGCTTCGCGGTCAGGCCGCCGCTCGGAACCTGACCGGCATCGACTTCGGGCCGGAGATGAAGTTGGAGGGCAGCCACTCTGGCTCGGCGGCGAGTTCGAAGCCGTCCATGCGGGCGAGCACCTCGGCCAGCATGGCGTCGATCTCGATGCGGGCGATGTGTTGGCCGAGGCAACCGTGCGGGCCGGTTCCGAAGGCGATGTGCTCGTTGGGATCGCGGGCCAGGTCCAGCCGGTCCGGCCGCTCGAACTTCGCCGGATCGCGGTTCGCCGAGCCGAAGTACATGACCACCTTGTCGCCCTCGCGGATCCGCTTGCCGGCGAGCTCGACCTCGCGCCTGGCGGTGCGGCGCATGTAGATGACCGGGCTCGTCCAGCGCAGCAGCTCCTCCCGGGCGGCGGCGAGGCGGCCGGGGATGTCGGCTTTCAGCCAGGCGAGCTTCTCCGGCTCGGCCATCAGCGCCAGCAGGCCGCCGGACAGCAGGTTGCGGGTCGTGTCGCCGCCGGCGTCCACCAGCAGCAGGAAGAACAGCAGAAACTCCGGGTCCTCGAGCCGGCGCCCGTCCACCTCGCATGCGAGCAGCTTGGAGGCGAGGTCGTCGCCCGGCCGCGCGCGCTTCTCGGCGATGACGCCCGAGCCGTAGGCGAACATCCTGCCCACCGCCTCGGCGCCCGCGCCAGGCGGCAGCGCCTCCGGCGAGGTGTGGATGGTCTCGGTGAGCTTGTAGAGTTCGCGGCCATCGTCCAGCGGCAGGCCCATCAGTTCGGCGATGACGAAGGACGGCATCTCGCCGGCGACGTCGGCGACGAAGTCGCACTCGCCCTTGCGGATCACCGCGTCGACGATCTGGCGCGCCAGCTGGGCGATGCGCTCGCCGCGCAGCTTGGCCGAGGGCAAGGTGAACTCGGAGCGGATGAGCTTGCGGAACGCCGTGTGCTCCGGCGGGTCCATCATCAGCATCATCTTGTAGGGGCCGAGGCCGCCGTTGCCGATCTGGTCGGCGATCATGATCGTCGGCTCGGAGGAGAAGTTGGTGAAGTCGCGATCGACAGCCCAGACGTCGTCGAACCGCGTCACCGCCCAGAAGCCGCTGCCACCCGGCTCCTCGTGCCAGTGCACCGGGTCGTGCTCGCGGAGCCAGGCGAACTGGTCGTGCGGCTGGCCGCCGACGAAGGTCGAGTGGGAAAGCAAATCGATGTGCATGCGAGGCGCCTCCTTCTCCGATCGTACAGGGGAGGAGGCGCGCGCGGCCACCGTCACCTAGCGTCAAGCCTCGCCCGGCGCGGGCGCCGGGTCAGATCAGCGCGACGGCGTCGCCGATCAGGCCGCGCATCCAGGCCATCGCCGGCTCGGCCAGGCGATCCTTGCGGTAGAGCAGGAAGAGATCGACCGGCGGGGTCTCGTATGGCGGCTCGATCAGGGCCAGGCGTCCGCTCTGGGCGGAGAGCAGGGCGAAGCGGCGCGGGATCAGCGCGGCCATTTCCGATCGCGCCACGATGGTCATGGCCGAGAAGGTGTCCGGGGCCACGACGCCGACCCGGCGGCCGAGCTTCCTCTTGGCGAGTTCGCTTTCCAACGCCCCGAGATCCTCCCAGCTCGCGCGCTGGCCGATGGCGGGACGGCTCGCGGTCTCGCGGCGACCCGCCACCACCACGTGCGGCACGCTCACCAGATCCTCCAGGGTCGCCGGGCGGTCGCAGAGCGGGTGACCGGCGCGGACCACCCAGGTCAGCGCCTCGGTGACCAGTCGCTCGCGCATGAACCGGTCCGGGGCGGGGTCGAAGCCGGCGATGGCGAAGTCGACCCGGCGGGCGTCGAGCTGCTCGACGAGGTCCGGCGGATTCTCCCCGATCTCCAGCACCACCTGCGGCGCCTTCGCCCGCAACTCGCCCACCACCGTCGGCATCAACACCGCGCAAGCGTAGGAGCCGGCGACGACGGTGAAGCGCCGGTCGCTGGTGGCCGGATCGAAGTCGGCCGGCGTAAGGGCGCCTTGCAGTTGCGTCAGCGCCGCGTGCAGGCTGGGGCCGATCTCCAGCGCCCGGCGCGTCGGCTGCATTCCAGCAGCGTCTCGCTGGAAGAGTTCGTCGCCGAGATGGTATCTCAACCGGCTGAGGGCGTGGCTCACCGCCGACGGCGTCAGGCCGAGGCGCGCGCCAGCCCTGGTGACGCTGCGCTCCTCGAGGAGTACGTCAAACACGCGCAGCAGGTTGAGATCGAGGCTCGCCACATGCATGAGATTCATCTTTCCGGTGACAACTTATCATTTGGATCATGCGCTCGTCACGCTTACCTGCAAGCGAGGCGAGAAGGCCGCGCGCCGCCGGGCGCATGCGGACGCCTTTCCTTTTCGCAATGGATTAAGTGAAAGGTACGCGGGCGTGGCGCGCGACAATGCGACGGCGACTGAGAAGGCGACGGCGGAGGTCATCGAGGCGCCGGCGCGCCCGCGGGGCCTGGTGAGCCGGCTGCGCTGGCCGCTGATGATCGGCGGGCCGTTGATCATCCTCGCGATCTCGAGCTATTTCGTGCTGACGTCCGGCCGGTTCCAGTCGACCGACGACGCCTATGTGCAGGCCAACCGGGTGCCGGTGAGCGCCAGCATCGGCGGGCGGGTGATCGAACTCGACGTGACCGAGAACCAGCATGTGAAGGCGGGGCAGGTGCTGTTCCGCCTCGACGTGCGCGACTACGCCGCCACCGCCGAGCAGGCGCAAGCGCAGGAAGCCGCCGCCAAGTTGCAGGTCGCGGCCCTGCGCGCCAACTACGACCAGCAGCAGGCGGCGCTGAAGACGGCGCAGACCACCGCGGCCTACCAGGCCAGCGAAGCGGTGCGGGAGAAGGCGCTGATGGACGCCGGCGTCGCCTCGCGCCAGCAGTTCGACGCGGCGGTTCACACCGCGGACGTCGCCCGCCAGGCCGTGGTCACGGCGCAGCAGCAGGTGGCTCAGGCGCTGGCCAACCTCGGCGGCGCCAACATGACCGCCGAGAACCATCCGGCCTACCTGCAGGCCAAGGCCGCTTACGATCGGGCCCGACTGAACGTCGCCTACGGCACGGTCGTCGCGCCGCAGGACGGCGTGGTCACCAAGGTCGACCAGCTGCAGGTCGGCAGCTACGTGCAACCGGCCCAGACCCTGTTCTGGCTCGTCTCCGGGGTGCCCTGGGTCGAGGCGAACTTCAAGGAAGACCAGCTCGGCAAGATGCGCGTCGGCCAGCCGGCCAAGATACAGATCGACGCCTATCCGTCGCGGACCTTTGACGGCCACGTCGCCAGCTTCAGCCCCGGCTCCGGCCAGGCCTTCTCGCCGCTGCCGGCGCAGAACGCCACCGGCAACTGGGTGAAGGTGGTGCAGCGACTGCCGGTCGAGATCGACTTCGACAAGCCGCCGCCGGAGGGTGCGGGCCGCGCGGGCCTTAGCGCCAATGTGACCGTCGACGTGCGCAGCGACGCGGAACGTTCGGCCGCCGGCCAGCACTAAAGCCCGGCCATGGCTTCCGCCCAGGACGTCGCCAATCGCGTCCCCATCACCGTCGGCCTCATGCTGGCCACGGTGATGAACTCGCTGGATACGACGATCGCCAACGTCGCCCTGCCGCACATGGCCGGCAGCGTCTCGGCGTCGCAGGACCAGATCACCTGGGTGCTGACGTCGTACATCATCGCCGCCGCGATCATGACGCCGCTCTCCGGCTGGCTGTCGGTCAGGGTCGGCCGCAAAGTGACGTTCCTGGTCTCGATCGCCGGCTTCACGTTGGCCTCGATGGCCTGCGGCCTCGCCAACAGCCTGCCCGAGATCGTGGTCTTCCGGCTGCTGCAGGGACTTTGCGGGGCCGCGCTGATCCCGTTGTCCCAGGCCGTGGTGCTCGACATCTATCCGCCGAGCCAGGTGGGGCAGGTGATGGCGATCTGGGGGGCGGGCGCGATTCTCGGACCGATCTTCGGGCCGGTGCTGGGCGGCTGGCTCACCGACAACTTCTCCTGGCGGTGGGTGTTCTTCATCAACCTGCCGATCGGCATCCTCGCCTTCTCGGCCGTGTGGATGTTCATGCACAGCGACCGGGGCCAGAAAACTCGACCGTTCGATTTCCTCGGCTTCGGCGCCCTGGCGGTGTTCATCGCCGGGCTGCAGATGATGCTCGACCGCGGCCCGACCGAGGACTGGTTCTCTTCGACCGAGATCTGGGTCGAGCTGGTCTGCGCGATCATCGGCCTGTGGGTGTTCCTGGCCCACACGCTGACCGCCAAGCACCCGTTCTTCGATCGGGCGCTGGCGCTCGACCGAAACTTCGTCGCCTGCAACCTCTTCGGCTTCTTCATCGGCCTCTTCCTGTTCTCCACCATGGCGCTGCTGCCGCCGGTGATGCAGGGGCTGATGGGCTACTCCGTGTTCGGCGCCGGCCTGGTGATGATGCCGCGCGGCCTGGGTTCGTTCGCCGCCATGTTCGTGGTCGGACGGCTGGTCGGCCGGGTCGATACGCGCCTGATCCTGATCACCGGCCTCGGGCTCTGCAGTATCGCGCTCTGGCAGATGACCCACTTCGACCTGGCGATGGACTCGCGCCCGTTCGTGGTCTCCGGCGTGATCCAGGGACTCGGCATCGGCCTGCTCTTCGTGCCGCTGAGCGTGACCGCCTTCGCCACCCTGACACCGGCCCTGCGGGCCGAGGGCACCGCGGTCTACACCCTGATCCGCAACCTCGGCTCCAGCGTGGGCATCTCGATCATGCAGGCCCTGGACACGCAGCAGACCGCGGTCGCCCACGCCGACATGGCCGGCGCCATCTCTCCGGGCAATCCGGTTCAGTCTGGACTGTTGCCGCCGGGAGGTCTGGGAGGGCCGGGCGGCGGCTCCGCGCTGGACGTCCTCAACGGCGAGATCACGCGTCAGGCCGCGATGGTCGCCCTGATCGACGTCTTCAAGCTAATGCTGATCCTCACCTTCGCTATCGCGCCCCTTCTCCTGATCATGCAGCGGCCGCGCACCGCCCCAGCCCCCATGGAGCTCTCTGGTGAGTAAGACCGGCCTCGTCTCCTTCGCCGCGACGCTCGCGTTGCTGACCGGCTGCAAGGCCGTCGGCCCCGACTTCCACTCGCCGGCGCCGCCGAACACGGCCGGCTACCAGATGAGCGGCGATGCGGCTCCGACGGAAGTGGCGATGAGCGCCGATGCGCGTGCGGGCGGCGCCTGGTGGAAGGCGTTCGGCTCTAACGACCTCGATGCGGTCGTGGATCGGGCGTTGTCGGGCAACCCCTCGCTCGCCGAGGCCAACGCTTCGCTGGCGCGCATGCAGGAGCTGGCGATCGTGACCCACGCGGCCCAGCTGCCTCAGGTCGACACCAACGCGGCGCTGGAGAGCGAACGCATCAACCTCACCGCCTTCGGCTTCACCGGCTTTCCCGGGCTGAACATCACCAACCCGACGCTCGGACTCTACACGATCGGCGGCACGGTCAGCTACGACCTGGACGTGTTTGGCGGCCTCCGCCGGGCGACGGAAGCGGCGAGGGCGCGGGCCGAGGCTCAGGCGCGCCAGGCCGACGCCGCCTACCTGACCCTCACCGGTCAGACCACCATGGCCGCTTTGCAGATCGCGACGATTCGGGCGGAGATCGCCGCCGCCCAGCAGACCGTCGACGAAGATCGGCAGGTCCTCGACATCGTGCACGCGGCGCAGGCCGCGGGCGGCGAGGCGCCGTCGGCGTCGGCGAGCGCGACAGCCCAACTGGCCCAGGACGAGGCGGCGCTGCCGCCGCTGCGCCAGCAACTCGCGCAGTCGCGGCATGCACTGGCGCAACTGGTCGGCCAGGCGCCGGCCGAGTGGGCCCCGCCGGACTTCGACCTCGCCAGCTTCAACGCGCCGACTCAGGCGCCGGTCAGCCTGCCGTCCGCGCTCGTCCGCCGCCGTCCGGACATCCTGGTCGCGGAGGCGAACCTGCATGCCGCCACCGCGGAGATCGGGGTCGCGACCGCCCAGCTCTATCCGGACATCAAGCTGACGGCGAACCTCGCCCAGACCGCGCTCAGCCCCACGTCGCTGTTCAGCTATAACGCGACCGGCTGGACGTTGGCGTCGGGGGTCACCCAGCCCGTCTTCCATGGCGGCGCCCTCAGGGCGAACCGTCGGGCCGCCGTCGACGCGGCCAACGCGGCGCTCGCCCACTACAAGGGAACGGTCGTCGCGGCCTTCACCCAGGTCGCGGACGTCATGTCCGCGATCGCTCAGGACGACGCGGAGATCGCCGCCCAGACCCGCGCCCAGGGGGCCGCGGCGGCCGCCGTGCACGACGACGAAATCGCCTACAAGCTCGGCGGCGGGGCGCTGCTGCCGGTGCTGGACGACGAGCGGCGGCTACAGGCGGCCCGGCGCACGCTGGTGATGGCCGAGGGCCGCCGCCTCGCCGACGTCGCCCAGCTCTACGTGGCGACGGCCGCCGACTGGCGCGAAGCGAAGAGCTGACGGTCGACGCGAGGCGAAAACGCCCGGCGGCCTACTTGTCCTTCAGTTCGCTCTGATTCCAGCCACCGCCGAGCGCCACGATCAAATCCACGGTCGTGGTCAGCCGGCTCGCCTCCAGTTGGAGTTCGGCGTTGTGGGCCGAAAGCGCGGCGGCCTGCGCCACCACCACGGTGGTGTAGTCCACCGTTCCGGCCCGGTACTCGTTCAGGTTGACGCGCAGCGCGTCGTCCGCGGACTTCACGGCCGCCTGCAGGTCAGGCTGCTCCGCCGCCAGCACCCGCTGCGCGGAGAGGTTGTCCTCCACCTGGTCGAACGCCGTCAGCACCGCCTCGCGGTAGTTGGCCACCGCCTCGTCGTAGGAGGCCTTCGCCGCCTGCACCTGGGCGCGGGTCAGCCCGCCGTTGAAGATCGTCTCGACCGCCTGGCCGCCGAGCGACCAGAAGAAGCTCTGCGGGGTGAACAGCTGCGCGAGCTTGGTGGCGTCCGTGCCGCCGGAGCCGGTGAGGGTGATGTCGGGGTAGTACCCCGCCACGGCGACGCCGATGTTGGCGCTCGCGGCCGCCGCCTGTCGCTCGGCGGCGGCGACGTCCGGGCGTCGTTCCAGCAGGGTCGAGGGCACGCCGGGCGGAATGTCCACCGGCGTCAGCGTCCAGGGCGCGGATGGCAAGTCCAGCGAAGCGGGCGGCACGCCGGTCAGGATGGCGATGGCGTCTTCTTGCATCGCGCGCTGGCTTTCCAGCGCCGTGTCGGCCGCTCTTTCGTTGTAGAGCTGGGTCTCGGCCTGGTCGACGTCGCTCTGTGCGGCGACCCCGGCCTTGAACTTGTTGCGCGTGACCTCCAGCGACTCCGCGTAGGCCTTCACCGTGTCGTCGTCGATGCGCTTCTCCTCGTCGAGTTGGCGCAAGGTGATGTAGTCGGCGGCGAGTTCCATTTGCGCGGAGAGGCGCGCGTTCGCGAGATCCGCGGCGCTGGCTTGGGCGTTCGCCTTGGCGTTCTCGATCTCGCGGCGAATGCGGCCCCAGACATCCGGCTCCCAGGTGCCGCCGAGCTCCAATTGATAGTTTTGAATCACGCCGCGGCCGGTGCTCGGGCCCGTCACCGTGCCCGTTCCCGTCTGCAAGCCGGCGCCGGCGCCGCTGTGCGATGCGCTGGCGGCGCCGGTCCCGCTGATGGTCGGCCACAGCGCGGCCCGCTGTTCGGCCACCAGGGCGCGGGCCTGACGATAGGCGGCTTCCGCCGCGACCAGGTTCTGGTTGGAGATCGCGACCTTGGATTCCAGGTCGTTGAGCGTCGGGTCGCCGAATACGGTCCACCAGTCGGCGCGATCGGCGGCGTCGGAGGGGTGCGCGGGCGTCCAGCCCTCGACGCGCTTGTAGACCGTCGGCGTCGGCGCGGTGGGGCGATGGTAGTTCGGGCCGACCTCGCAGGCGCAAAGCGCGCTGGCGGCGAGGAGCATCGGGGCAAGGCGCAGGCGGTTTCTCGGCATGTCCTACTCTTATTCGGCCGGGGCCGGCGCAGCGCCCGCCATGGGCTGGCGCGCCGGGTCCTGGCGACGGAAGCGGTCCAAATAGAGGTAAACGACCGGCGTGGTCAGCAGGGTCAGGATCTGGCTGACCATCAGCCCGCCGATAATGGTGACGCCGAGCGGCTGTCGCAGCTCCGATCCTTCGCCCCAACCGATCGCCAGCGGCACGGCGCCGAGAATGGCGGCGAAGGTGGTCATCATGATCGGGCGGAAACGCGTCAGCGCGGCCTCGCGGATCGCCGCCCGCGGATCCAGGCCCCGCTCGCGCTCCGCGTCGAGCGCGAAGTCGATCATCAGGATCGCGTTCTTCTTGACGATGCCGATCAGCAGGATCACGCCGATCAGGGCGATGATCGAGAACTCGATGTGGAAGAGGATCAGCGCGATCACGGCGCCGACCCCGGCGGAGGGCAGGGTGGAAAGCACGGTCAGCGGGTGGATGTAGCTCTCGTAGAGGATGCCGAGCACAATGTAGATCGCCACCAGCGCCGCCAGGATCAGGAAACCCTCGGCGGCCGCCGACTGCTGGAAGGCGAGCGCGGTGCCGGCCGCGACGCCGTGGATGTTGGCCGGCATCCCGATCGAGGCGATGGCGTCATCGATCGCCTTGGTGGCGTCGCTCAGCGATTTGCCCTCGGCGATGTTGTACGAAATCGTCGTCGCGGCTTGGGTGTCCTGGTGGTTGATCGAAGTGGGGGTCGAAGAGTCGGCCCATTTCGCGAAGGCCGAGAGCGGCGCCGTCGCCTCGGAGCTCGATGACAGCGCCACGCCCGTGGACGCCGCCCGCGCCGGCGGCGCGGCGGGGCCGGAGGCGGTCGTCGCGCTGGCGGCGGCGCTGAACACCGCGCTGGAGGTCACCGCGCCCGCGCCGCCGGTGCTGGAGGCGTAAGCCTGGGTCAGCGGGGTCTGGTTGGCGACCGGCGCATTCACCGCGCCGCCGGCGCCGGCCCCGAAGGCGGTGGTGAGCGGCGTGGCGTTCGCGACTGGCGCGGCGATGCCAATCGCAGTCTGGCCGAGCGCCCCGGCCGAAGCGACCGGCGTCGGGATGGACCGACCGGACGAGACGTAGACCTTGTCCAGGACCGTCGGATCCTGGGCCCACTGAGGCGCCACTTCCATCACCACGTAGTACTGGTTGTTGGCCTCGTAGATCGTGGACACCTCACGCTGGCCGAACGCGTCGTAAAGGGTGTTGTCGATCTCGGTGTTGTTCAGACCGAGCGCCGTCGCCTTGTCCTGGTCGATGGTGACGAAGCTCTGCAGGCCGTGATCCTGCTGGTCGCTGTTGACGTCCTCCAAGTCCCACTGGGCGTTCATCGCGTCGGTGAGCTTTTGCGCCCAGACCTTCAGGTCCTGGAGGTTGTCGGCCTCGAGCGTGTACTGGTAGGTCGCGTTCGATTGGCGCCCGCCGATGCGCAAGTCCTGCACCGGCGCGAGGAAGAGGCTGGCGCCAGTCACCTTGGCGAGCTGCGGCCGCAGGTCGGCCATCACCTTTTCCGTCGATCCCGATCGCTGTCCTTTTGGCAGCAGCGTCGTCAGCATGAAGGCGCTGGCCGACCCGCGACCGCCTCCGACGAAGGCGACGACCGTCTGCACGTCGGGGTCCTTGCCGATAATGCCGACGAACTGGCGCAGCCGCTTCTGGGTGATCTGAAAGGAACTCGACTGGTCGGCCTGCAGGCCGCCGAACATCTGGCCGCTGTCCTGCTCGGGGAAGAAGCCCTTCGGCACGACGGTGAAGAGATAGACGTTCAGCGCCACGGTCGCGGCCAGCACGCCCAGGATCACGGGACCGGAATCCAGCGCCGCGTCGAGGGCGCGCTCGTAGATCCGTCGCATGAAGTCGACGCCGTTGTCCGACAGTCGGCCGATCCAGCTCTTTTCCGCGAACGGCTTCGGCCGTCCGACCAGGTAGGCCGCCAGCATCGGCGTGGTGGTCAGCGAGACGATGAGCGAGATCACGATCGCGACCGAAAGGGTGATGGCGAATTCCTGGAACAGACGCCCGATGATGGCGAGTTGCCCCGCGCCGCTCATCAACAGGATCGGCAGGAACACCGCGATCAGCGAAACGCTGATCGCGAGCACGGTGAAGCCTACCTCCTCGGCGCCCCGCAGCGCCGCGTCGAAACGGTTCATGCCGGCTTCGACGTGGCGGGTGATGTTCTCCAGCACCACGATGGCGTCGTCGACGACGAAGCCCGTGGAGATGGTCAAGGCCATCAGCGACAGGTTGTCGAGCGAGAAGCCGAGCAGGAACATGACGCCCAGGGCGCCCAGCAACGACACCGCCACCGCGACGCTCGGGATGATCACCGCGCGTCCGTTCATCAGGAAGAAGGCGACGACGCCCACCACCAGCACGACGGCGATGAGCACCGTGCGTTCGACATCGTTGACCGAAGCTCGGATCGTGGTCGTCCGGTCGACCGCGACGTCGACCTTGATGTCCTGAGGCAGGGCCTCCGCGACCGCGGGCAGCCGCGCCTTCACCCGCTCCACGGTCGAGATGATGTTGGCGCCCGGTTCGCGCATGATCTGCACCACGACGGCGGGCGCGGTGACGGGCTGGCCGTTCACCTTCTTCACGAACACGCCGAGGTTATGGACGTCCTCGACCCCGTCGTAGACCTGCGCGACGTCCGACAGCCGGACCGCCGAACCATTGCGGTAGGCGATCACCATCGGCGCGTAGTCGGCCGCCTTCGTGCCGGAGTCGTTGGTGTAGACTTGCAGCCGCAGCTGACCGTCGTCGATCACACCTTTCGGGCGGTTGGCGTTGGCCGAGGCGAGCGCCGCGCGGACGTCCTCCAGCCCGATGCCGTATTGGGCCAGTTGCAGCGGGTTCAGCTCCACCCGCACCGCCGGCAGCGAAGCCCCTCCCACCTCGACGTCGCCGACACCCTTCACCTGCGACAGCTGCTGCTGAACGATGTTGGAGGCGGCGTCGTAGATCTGTCCGGGCGTCTTCGTGGCCGAGGTGAGCGCCAGCACCATGATCGGCGCGTCGGCGGGGTTCAGCTTGCGATAGGTGGGGTTGGTCTTCAGGGTCGCCGGCAGGTCGATGCGGGCGGCGTTGATCGCCGCCTCGACGTCGCGCGCCGCGCCGTCGATATTGCGGTCGAGCCCGAACTGCAGGGTGATGTTGGCCGTGCCGGTGCGGCTCGACGAGGTCATCTCGGTGACGTCTGAAATGATGCCGAGGTGACGCTCCAGCGGCGTGGCGACGTCCGTCGCCATGGTCTCGGGGCTGGCGCCCGGAAGCTGCGCCTGCACCGAGATGGTCGGGAAATCCACCTGCGGCAGCGGCGAGACCGGCAGGTTGATGAAGGCCGCGACACCGGCCAGCGCCACGCCGATGGTGAGCAAGATGGTGCCGATCGGTCGGCGGACGAAAGGCGCCGAGAGGTTCATTCCGCCGGCTCGGTCTCGGGCTCGGCCTCGGACAGCCGCGGGTCGGACTCGCCCTTGCGCAGGTTCGGGGAGGTTCCGAAGAACCGGCGGCCCAGCCGGTCGAACCACAGATAGATCACCGGCGTGGTGAACAGCGTCAGCATCTGGCTGACGATCAGGCCCCCGAAGATGGCGACGCCGAGGGGTCGGCGCAGCTCCGAGCCTTCGCCCCATCCCAGCATCAGCGGCAGGGCGGCGAACAGCGCGGACAGCGTCGTCATGATGATCGGACGGAAGCGCAGCAGCGCCGCCTGCCGGATCGCCTCCAGCGGCGACTTGCCTTCCTGGCGCTCGGCGTCGAGGGCGAAGTCGATCATCATGATCGCGTTCTTCTTCACGATGCCGATCAGGAGGATGATCCCGATGATGCCGATCACGCCGAGGTCGGAGCCGGCGATCATCAGCGCCAGCAGCGCCCCGACGCCGGCCGAGGGCAGGGTGGAGAGAATGGTGATGGGGTGGATGTAGCTCTCATAGAGCACGCCCAGCACGATGTAGACCGTGACGATCGCCGCCAGGATCAGCCAGAGTTCGTTGCCGAGCGACGACTGGTAGGCGTCGGCGGCGCCCAGGAAGGTGGTGGTGACCACCGCTGGCGCCTTGATCCCCGCTTCCGCCGCCTTGATCGCATCCACCGCGTCGCCCAGCGAGACGCCCGGCGCGGTGTCGAAGGATACGTTCGCGGCGGGGAACTGGGCGACGTGGTTGATCTGCAGCGGCGCGGTCTGTTCCTGCACCTGCGAGACCGCCCCCAGCGGCGTCGGCGCCCCGTTGCCGGCGCCGAGGTAGAGATTCGCCAGGCCCTGAGGCGTGTTGATCTGGTTCGGATCGGCCTCGAGGATCACCCGGTACTGGTCGGTCTCGGTAAAGATCGTCGAGATGATCCGCTGGCCGAAGGCGTCGTAGAGCGCATCGTCGACGGTCGAGGGGGTGATCGCCAGGCGCGCGGCGTTGTCCCGGTCGATCGAGACGAACGCCGACAGCCCCTGATCCTGAACGTCGGCGCCGACGTTGCGGACCTTCGGCTCCTGCTGCAGCCGCTTCACGACGTTGGCGGCCCAGGTGTTGATCGTCGGCTGGTCCGGGCCCTCGAGCGAGAACTGGTACTCGGTGCGGCTCACCTGGGAGTCGATGGTCAGGTCCTGCACCGGCTGCAGGTAGAGCGACATCCCGGCGATCGCGGCCGCGCGCTTGCGCAACCGATCGAGGATCGCGCTCTGCGACGTCGTGCGCTGGCCGAGCGGCACGAGGTTGATCAGGTAGCGGCCGGTATTCTGGGTCGTGTTGGTGCCGTCGACGCCGATGTAGCTGGTCAAGCTTGCGACGTCGGGGTCCTTGGTCAGCTCGGTGGCGAGCTGCTGCTGGAGCGCGCCCATCCGCTGGTAGGAGACGGACTCCCCGGCGACGGTGACGCCCTGCACCAGGCCGGTGTCCTGGGTGGGGAAGAGCCCCTTCGGGATGACCAAATAGAGCACGACGGTCACCGCCAGCGTGCCCAGCGCCACCAGCAGCGTCGCGGTCTGGCGCTCCAGCACCCAGTCGAGCCAGCCCTCGTATCGGACGATGACCTGGTTGACGAACTGGCTGGCGCGGTTGGCGAAGTGGCTCTCGTGCATCTGGCCGGGCGGTTTCAGCCAGAGCGCCGCCAGCGTCGGCGTCAGGGTCAGCGAGATGAAGGCGGAGATGACGATGGTGACCGCCAGCGTCACCGCGAACTCGCGGAACAGCCGGCCCACCACGTCGCCCATGAACAGCAGCGGGATCAGCACCGCGATCAACGAGACGGTGAGCGAAATGATGGTGAAGCCAATCTGCTCGGCGCCCTTCAGCGCCGCCGACATCGGCGTCTCGCCGGCCTCGATATAGCGCGAGATGTTCTCGATCATGACGATGGCGTCGTCGACCACGAACCCCGTGGCGATGGTGAGCGACATCAAGGTCAGGTTGTTGAGCGAGTAGCCCAGCAGGTACATCACCCCGAAGGTGCCGACGATCGAGAGCGGCGCGGCGACCCCCGCGATGAAGGTGGCGGGCACGCTGCGCAGGAAGAGGAAGATCACCGCCACCACCAGCACGATGGCCAGCACCAGCTCGAACTCGACGTCGGCCACCGAGGCGCGGATGCCGGTGGTGCGGTCGGTGACAACCGTCACTTGGAGGCCCGCCGGCAGCCCGGACGTGAGCGACGGCAGCTCCTGCTTGATCTTGTCGACCGTGGTGATGACGTTGGCGCCCGGCTGGCGCTGGATATTGAGCACGATCGCCGGCAAGGCCTGCGCCGGCGCGGTCTTGGTGGCCGCGACGTCGTAGTAGGCGCCCAGACGGTCGTTCTCCGCGCCCTCGACGATAGCGGCGACGTCCTTCAGGCGGACCGGATCGCCGCCTTTGTAGGCGATGATCTGGTTGGCGTAGTCGTCAGCGGTTTCCAGCTGGTCGTTGCCATTGATCGCGTAGGCGCGGGTCGGTCCGTCGAACGATCCCTTGGCCTGGTTGGCGTTGGCGTTGGCGATGGCGGTGCGCAGGCTTTCCAGCGTCATGCCGTAGGCCGCGAGCTGGCGGGTGTTGACCTGGATGCGCACCGCGGGGCGCTCGCCGCCGGCGATGGTGACCAGGCCGACGCCGCCGATCTGCGAGATCTTCTGCCCCAGTTGCTGCTCGGCGATGCTCTGCACCTGGGTGAGCGGCATGGTCTTGGAGGTGAGCGCGAGCGTCAGGATGGGCGCGTCGGCCGGATTCACCTTGGCGTAGATCGGCGGGGCGGGCAGGTCGACCGGCAGCAGGTTGCCGGCGGCGTTGATCGCGGCCTGCACTTCCTGCTCCGCGACGTCGAGCGAGAGATCGAGGTTGAACTGCAGGGTGATCACCGACGAGCCGCCGGAACTCACCGACGACATGCGGTTGAGGTCCGCCATCTCGCCGAACTGCCGTTCCAGCGGCGCGGTCACGGTCTCGGCCATGACCTCCGGGCTACCGCCTGGATACGAGGTCTGCACCTGGATCGTCGGGTAGTCGACCTCGGGCAGGGCCGACAGCGACAGGAAGTGGAACGCCACCAGCCCGGCCAGCAGGATGGCGGCCATCAGCAGCGACGTCGCCACCGGTCGCCGGATGAAGGGGGTGGAGGGGCTCATTCCCGCTCCACCGCGCGGGAGGGGACGGGTGGGGCGGTCAACCGCCGCCTCCGCCGCCCTTGGCGCCCCCCGAAGCGCTGTTCGAAGCGCCGCCGTGTCCGGTCGGCAGGTTGACCGAAGCGCCGTCGGTCAGCCGGTCGCCGCCGTCGGTTATCACGGTTTGGCCCGCGGAAAGGCCGGTCGTGACCGAGGTGGACTCGGCCGTTCCCGGGCCGCTCGTCACCGCGGTCTGCTTTACGGTCTTGTCGGGCTGCAGCACCCAGACGAAGTCGCCTTGGGGTCCGTGGCGGATCGCGGTGGTGGGCACGATGACCTGGTTCTTGAGGGTGTCGACCAGGACCGTCACGTTGACGAACTGGTTGGGGAACAGCGCGCCGCCGGGGTTGGCGAAGCGAGCCTTGCCCTTCACCGTGCCGGTGGTGGTGTCGATGACGTTGTCGAGCGTGGCGAGAGAACCTTGCGCCAACACCTGCCCGCCGGCGCGGTCGTAGGCGGTGACCGGCAGGCCGGCGCCGAAGTTCGGGTGGCGGACGATGCCGGCGATCGCGCTCTCCGGCACCGCGAAGATGACGTCGATGGGGTCGATCTGGGTCACGATGGCGATAGGCGTCGTCCCGTTGGCGGAGATCTGGTT
>DATJRL010000008.1:0-7922 GCA_035504785.1 Caulobacteraceae bacterium | reverse complement strand
GAAGTCGGTGGCTGGTTGCACGTCCGAGGTCATCTGGCAGATCACCACCGAGCCGAGACTCTCAGGCAGGGCGCCGGTCTGCGCGATCACCGCCGGTCTCGGCTTGCCGTCGTCCCCCGCCGCCGCGACGGTGACGACGTCACCTCGCGCCATCGGCGCCGAACTCGGAAACCGCCTCGATCCACGCCATCGCGTCCGCCTCGGTTTCGAGCCGCAAGGCCGCGACCTGCTCGGCGACACGCCGTATAGCACCGCCAGACGACGCTGTTCCAGGGGCGCGCCGGGCTGCGACCCGCGGTTCAGGCAAGCTTGCGGCGCGGCCTTCCGCCTTTGGCGCCGTTGCGGCGAGCGGCTGCCGCCTTGGCTTTCGAGGTCGCTTGGCCGGCGCGGCGCGCCTGCTCGCGCGCCATCCAGCTCCACGTGCCGAAGACGCCCATCAGAAGGCCCGGCACGGTGAAGTCCGCGTCCAGCTGTTCCCAATGGAGGCCGTAGCCGGCGCCGAGCACCTCCACCTGCGCCAGGTCGTCATCGGTCGCCGCGGAGAGGCCCTGGAGCGCCCGCGCCGGGAAGGCGAAGGTGCAGCCGTTGGCAAGGTCGACGACAATGCGGCCGCTCGCGGCGTCGTAGCGCGCAGCGATCGCCCGAGGCTCGTGAGCCGCCAGTTCCTGGCCTCGTCGCGCGGCGGCCTCGAATTCTGCGTCGGTTAATTCAGTCGTCCGCGCCTTCGTGCACGAGCCCCCACGCCGCCCGCAGTCTGGTCAACTCTCGCGTTACTTCGGCAATCGCGAAACGTCAGCGTAGAGCACGTTGAGATTAACGGCGTCACACGGATATCGTCACCCCGGACAAGCCCCCGACTTGATCGGGGGCGCCGATCCGGGGCCGGAAGGGCCGCCACCGAACTCGACGAGCATCTGGGAACCGGTCGGTCCGGCCCCGGCTCTACGCGGCTGCGCCGCTAAGGCCGGGGTGACGGAAGCGGAGTGTGTCCCGTCCGCCCTAACTCAGCAGCGGCCGGATCGACGTCGAGCCGCCGCCGCGCACCAGTTCCCGCATCGCGCCGTCGAGGCCTTCGAGGGTGAGGGGGAACATGCGTTCGCCCATCAGCTGCTTGATCACCCCGATCGAGGGGGTGTGGTCCCAGTGGCGTTGGGGCGTCGGGTTCAGCCAGACGATGCTGTTCCAGTGCTGGGCGACTCGGTCGAGCCACACCGCGCCCGGCTCCTCGTTCCAGTGCTCCACCGAGCCGCCGGGATAGGTGATCTCGTAAGGGCTCATGGTGGCGTCGCCGACGAAGACGATCTTGTAGTCCTTGCCGAAGGTGTTCAGCAGGTCCCAGGTCTCCAGCTTCTCGGCGTGACGGCGGCGGTTGTCCTTCCACACCGCCTCGTAGAGGCAATTGTGGAAGTAGTAGAACTCCATGGTCTTGAACTCGGTCTTGGCCGCCGAGAACAGCTCCTCGCAGACCTTGATGTGGCTGTCCATCGACCCGCCGATGTCGAAGAACAGCAGCACCTTGATGGTGTTGCGGCGCTCGGGCTGCATGACGAGGTCGAGATAGCCCTTGTTGGCCGTCTCCTTGATGGTGCCCTTCATGTCCAGTTCGTCCGGCTGGCCGACGCGGGCGAACTTGCGCAGGCGGCGCAGGGCCACCTTGATGTTGCGGGTGCCGAGCTCGACCTGATCGTCGAGGTTCTTGTACTCGCGCTTGTCCCAGACCTTGATCGCCTTGCCGTGGCGGCCCTTGTCCTGGCCGATGCGGATGCCCTCGGGGTGATAGCCGTTGGCGCCGATGGGGAAGTTGCGGCCATTGCCGCGGCGGTTCTCGTCGCCGTCCTCGTCGCCGTCGCCCTCTTCCTGGGCCTTGCGCATGCGCTCCTGAAGCATCTCCATCAGCTTCTCGAAGCCGCCCATCTCCTCGATCTGCTTCTTCTCCTCCTCGGTGAGGAAGCTGTCGGTGAGGCGCTTCAGCCACTCGGCCGGGATGTCCTTGATCTGCTCGACCTGTAATAGCTCCAGCCCCTTGAACACGTGGCCGAACACCACGTCGAACCGGTCGAGGTACTTCTCGTCCTTCACCAGGGTGGTGCGCGACAGGTAGTAGAACTCCTCGACCCGCCGGTTGATCACCGAGCGGTCCATGCCCTCCATGAGCATCAGGTACTCTTTGAGCGTCACCGGCACCTTGGCCGCCTTCAGCTCGGAGAAGAAGCGCATGAACATGGGCGTAGAGTCTCGCGAGGGGAGTCTAACAGGCGTTTAAGGAGGATGGGGTCGCGCGCGTTCCATGTCCAGCTTTTGATCGCGCCGAGAGGTCCGGAGCCGGCATCCCCGTCCCCGTTTCAACACGAAGGACACGAACGGACACGAAGGCGCGCCTGTGGCGCGCTGCCGGTCTCCAGGCGATCTTACCAATGAGGATCGGCTCGCGGCCGCGAGCCCTTCGTGTCTCTTCGTGTCCTTCGTGTTGAGATAGGGCTCGCGGGCCGCGCGTCGCTGGCCACGGGCGAAAGCCGCGTCAGCGCAACACGGTTCCGCGGCGGCGAAGGCAACGGCGCGAACGGTCGCTACCCACGGCGCATGATGAACTCGTGATCGCGGGTCTCGCCGACAACGAACTCGTAGGCTCCCACTACCGCGAAGCCATGGCGGGCGTAGAAGCGTTGCGCGCCGTGGTTTTCCGACCAGACGCCGATCCACAGGCTGCGCGGGCCGCCGTCCTCCAGCCAGGCCATCACCTCGGCGAACAGCCGCGAGCCGACGCCGCCGGACTGGTAGGGCTTCAGCAGATAGAACCGGTCGAGCTCGCGGCAGTTGGGCGTGACGTCGGGGTGCGGCAGCTTGGCGGGGCCGGCGAGGGCGTAGCCGACGACGCGCGCGCCCTGCGGGATCCCGGCGTCCTCGACGATCCACGCCGCCTTGGCCGGGTTGGCCAGGTCCGCCCGCGCCCGCTCGACGCTGTGCGCCTCGGCGAGGAACGCGGCCAGGTGCTCGGGCGGATAGAGGTGCGCGAAGGTCTCGGCGAAGGTCACCCGCCCGATCTCGGCCAGCGCCTCGGCGTCGTCGGGTCCGGCGCGACGGATGATGATTTCCGGCCTCGTCTCTTCGGCTAACATGACCGCATGACCGTCGCGCTGTTCACCCATCCCGACATGTTGGCGCATGCGCCGCCGGAGCGCCATTCCGAGTCGCCGGCGCGGCTGCGCGCGGTGACCGAGGCGCTGGCGGACTCGGACCTGTCGCTGGAGCCGTGCGAGGCGCCGTTGGCCCAGGACGAGGACCTGGTGCTCGTCCATCCGCACCGCTACCTCGCCGCCCTCGAGGCCGCCGAGCCGCGCGAGGGTCGCAGGCCGCTGGACGGCGGCGACACCTGGCTCAATCCAGGCTCGATCGCGGCGGCGCGGAGGGCGGCCGGCGCGGTGGCGGCGGCGGTGCGCTGGATCGCGGCCGGCGAGGGGACCCGAGCGTTCTGCGCCGTGCGGCCGCCCGGCCATCACGCCGGCGCCCAGCGGCCGATGGGGTTCTGCCTCTTCTCCAACGTGGCGATCGGCGCCCGGGTCGCCCGCTCCGTTGGGTTCGAGCGCGTCGCGGTGGTGGACTTCGACGTCCACCATGGCAATGGCACCCAGGAGATCTTCGAGCGCGACCCGAGCCTCTTCCTCGCCTCGATCCATCAATCGCCCAACTGGCCGGGAACCGGCGATCCGTCGGAGACGGGGGTCGGCAACATCGCCAACCTAACCGTGCCGCCCTACGCGAGGCGCGAGGCCTGGCGGGCCAGCTTCGAGCGACTGCTGGACCCGGTCGACGCCTTCGCGCCCGATCTGATCCTGATCTCGGCCGGGTTCGACGCCCACGCCCGCGATCCGCTGGCCGAGCAGCAGTTGGAGGCGGAGGATTACGCCTGGGCCACCCGCGCCGTCGTCTCGGTGGCGAACGCGCGCGCCGGGGGCCGGGTTGTGTCCTCGCTCGAGGGCGGTTACGACCTCGCAGCTCTGGGCCAATCGGCCGTGGCCCACGTTCGGGCCTTGCAAGGGGCGTGAGGGACGAAATGCCAGCGTGTGGGGCCTCGCCGGTTCATGGCTGACGGCGTGCCGGCCGGACTGCCGGAATTCGCGGTGCGGCCCGGCGCCGTGATCCTTGCCAGGCACGGTCAGCCGGCGCTCTCGCGCGAGGTCCGTCTCTCCGCCGACGAATACCGGGAATGGTGGGCCGACTACGAGATGGGCGGCCTCGCCGAGGGGCAGGCGCCGCCCGAGGCGCTGCGGCTGGCGGCCGACAGGGCCGGGTTCATCATCGCCTCCACGCGGCTGCGGTCGGTCGAGACGGCGCGGGCGATCTGCTGCGGCCGGGCTTTCGCCGAGGATCCGATGTTCATCGAGGCGCCGCTGCCCCCGCCGCACTGGCCAAGCTGGCTGAAACTGTCGCCGCGGATCTGGGGCGTCGTCTCGCGTTTCTGGTGGTGGATGTTCAACCACCACGACTCCCAGGAGTCACGCGCCGAGGCCGAGACGCGAGCCGAGGAGGCGGCGCGGCAGCTGGCGGAGCTGGCCGCCAGCGGCCAGGACGTGCTCGTCGTCGCGCACGGCTTCTTCAACACCATGGTCGGCCGCGCCCTCGGCCGCCAGGGCTGGCGCTGCACCGTGGACGGCGGCTTCAGCTACTGGGCGTCGCGCCGGTTCGAATTGACGCGCGGCTAGCGGGCGGCCTCGGTTGAGGTTGCCCCGGCCGGGGCCGATGGATAGGTTAGGGCAAGGCTCCGGGGGGCGCTGACAAGAGGGGCGGCATGAGCGGCGACGAGATCGCTTCCTTGAGCTTCGAGCAAGCGCTGGCGGAGCTGGAGCGTATCGTCGCCGAACTCGAATCAGGCAAGACCGACCTTGCGCAGTCGATCGACGCCTACGAGCGCGGCGCGCGACTGAAGGCCCATTGCGAAGCCAAGCTCAAGGAGGCGCAGCTCCGTGTCGAGAAGATCGTCGTCGGGACAGCCGGACCGACCGGCGTCGAGCCCGCCGAGTTCTAGCGCCGCCATGACCGTCGCTTTCGCCCAGCGAGTCTCCGAGATCGCGGACACCGTCACGGTGGCCCTCGACGAACTGTTGCCCCGCGCCGACGGTCCGGAGGGCCGCCTGACCGAGGCTATGCGCTATGCCGCGCTGGCGCCCGGCAAGCGCCTCAGGCCCTACTTCCTGATCGAGACGGGCCGGATGTTCGAGCTGAAGGAGCAGTCGCTGCTGCGCGCCGCCTGCGCCCTGGAGTGCGTCCACGCCTACAGCCTGATCCACGACGACCTGCCGGCGATGGACGACGACGACCTGCGTCGCGGCCGCCCGACCACCCACAAGGCCTACGACGAGGCGACCGCGATCCTGGCCGGGGACGCGCTGCAGACCGTGGCGTTCGAGATCATGGCCGATCCGGACACCCATCCGGACGGCGGCGTGCGCGCCGAGCTGGTGCGGCGCCTCGCGGTCGCCTCGGGCGCCAAGGGCATGGCCGGCGGCCAGATGATCGACCTCCTGGGCGTCCGCGACGACATGGGCGCGGTGGCGCGGATGCAGCGGATGAAGACCGGCGCGCTTATTTCGTGCGCCTTCGAACTGCCCCTGGTGATGGCTCACGCGCAGGAGGCCGAGCGTCAGGCGCTCACCGCGTTCGCCCAGGATCTCGGCCTCGCTTACCAGATCGTCGACGATCTGCTGGACGCCGAAGGCGATCCCGCCGCGCTGGGCAAGGCCGCAGGCGGCAAGGACGCCATCAAGGGCAAGGCGAACTACGTCACCCTTCTGGGCGTTGAACAGGCCAGAGAACGCCTGCGCCTGCTCGTCGCGCAGACCAAGGCGCACCTGGACCCCTTCGGTCCCCGAGCCCATTATTTGCGAGCCGGGGTTGATTTCGTGCTAGACCGCAAGAGCTAGCGCACCTTCAACAGGCGGGGAACACTCCCGCCAACAATGAGTCGGACTGAAGTCGCCGCAGATGCCTCACCACACGCCCTTGCTGGATACCGTCAAAAGCCCCGCGGACACCCGCGGGCTTTCTGTTCCTGAGCTGCGTCAGCTCGCGGACGAACTCCGGGCGGAGACGATCGACGCGGTCTCGGTGACAGGCGGACACCTGGGCTCGGGTCTGGGCGTCGTGGAGCTGACCGTGGCCCTGCACCACGTGTTCGACACGCCGCGCGACATCGTGATCTGGGACGTCGGCCACCAGGCCTACCCCCACAAGATCCTGACCGGCCGTCGCGACCGGATCCGGACGCTGCGCCAAGGCGGCGGCCTTTCCGGCTTCACCAAGCGCGCCGAGAGCAAGTACGACCCGTTCGGCGCCGCCCACGCGGGCACCTCGATCTCCGCCGCGCTCGGCTTCGCCGTGGCGCGCGACATGCGTGGCGACGACAATGCCGTGATCGCCGTCATCGGCGACGGCTCGATGAGCGCCGGCATGGCCTACGAGGCGATGAACAACGCCGCCGAGTCCACCAAGCAGCTGATCGTCATCCTCAACGACAACGACATGTCGATCGCCCCCCCGGTGGGCGGCATGAGCGCCTATCTGGCCGGCCTGGTCTCGGGCGGCGCCTACCAGTCGGTGCGGCGCCTCGGCAAGCAGGTGGTCGACCATCTGCCGCGGCCGCTGAAGGTGATGGCCAAGCGGGCGGAGGAGTACGGCCGCGGCATGGTCACCGGCGGCACCTTCTTCGAGGAGCTCGGCTTCTACTACGTGGGCCCGATCGACGGGCACAACATGGACCACCTGGTTCCGGTGCTGAAGAACGTAAAGGGCATCAAGGATCGGCCGGTGCTGGTTCACGTGGTCACCGAGAAGGGCCACGGCTGCGACTTCGCCAAGAACGCGCCAGACAAGCTGCACAGCGTGCAGAAATTCGACGTGATCACGGGCGAACAGGTCAAGAGCGCCTCGAACGCCCCCAAATATCAGGCGGTGTTCGCGAGCGAGCTGATCAAGCACGCGGAGAAGGACGACAAGATCGTCGCCATCACCGCGGCGATGCCGTCGGGCACCAGTCTCGACCTGTTCGGCAAACGCTTCCCCGACCGCTGCTTCGACGTCGGCATCGCCGAGCAGCACGCGGTGACGTTCGCAGCCGGTCTGGCGGCCGACGGCATGAAACCGTTCGCGGCGATCTATTCGACCTTCCTGCAGCGCGGATACGATCAGGTGGTGCACGACGTGGCGATCCAGCGCCTCCCGGTGCGCTTCGCCATGGATCGGGCCGGCCTCGTCGGCGATGACGGCCCCACGCACGCCGGCAGCTTCGATATCGGCTACCTCGGCCAGCTCCCGGGCTTCGTCCTTATGGCCGCCGCCGACGAGGCGGAGCTCGCGCACATGATCTCGACCGCCGTCGCGATCGACGATCGCCCCTGCGGCTTTCGATATCCGCGCGGCAATGGCCTGGGCGTGACCATTCCCGACCTTGCGGAGCCGCTGGAGATCGGCAAGGGACGCGTCGTCCGCGAAGGCAATGCGGTCGCCATCCTCTCCTACGGCACGCGCCTGGCCGACTCGCTCAAGGCGGCCGACATCCTGGCCGCGCGGGGCTTTTCGGCCACCGTGGCCGACGCGCGCTTCGCCAAGCCGCTCGACGTCGATCTCGTCCTGCGGCTCGCCCGCGAACACGAGGCGCTGATCACGGTCGAGGAAGGCGCGCGGGGCGGCTTCGGCGCCTTCGTGCTGCACGCGCTGGCCGAGCATGGCGCGCTCGATCGCGGCCTCAAGGTCCGGGCCCTGACCCTGCCCGACGTTTTCCAGGACCAGGACAAGCCGGAGGCGATGAACGCCGCGGCCGGCATCGACGCCGAGGGCATCGTCCGCGCGGCGCTCGCCGCGCTGGGCGCCGATCGGGCGATCAAGGGCATCCGGGCCTAGCGTCCCGAGTCCGAAGTTCGCGACCGCGT
>DATJRL010000007.1:0-13027 GCA_035504785.1 Caulobacteraceae bacterium | reverse complement strand
TCACCACCACCGGCGGCTGGCTGGGCGTCACCGACAAGTACTGGATGACGGTGTTCGTGCCCTCCCAGAGCGAGCCGCTGCACGTGCAGTTCCGCGTCAAGCCGGTGGGCGACGTCGACACCTATGAGACCGCCTATGTCGGCGCGCCGCGCGTGCTGGCTCCCGGCGCTTCGACCACCGAGACCACCCACATTTTCGCCGGCGCCAAGATCATGCAGGTGCTCCAGGGCTATTCCAAGAGCCTGGCGACGCCGAGACTGGAAGACGCGATCGACTGGGGAATATTCTCGATCATCAATAAGCCGCTCTTCTTGTTCCTGGAGATTCTGAAGAGCCAGCTCGGCAGTTTCGCCCTGGCGCTGCTGGCCCTCACCGTCGTCATCCGGGTGGTGTTCTTCCCGCTGTACAACCTGTCGTACGCCATGACGACGAAGATGAAGAAGGTGCAGCCGCAGATCAAAGAGATGCAGGAGCGGCTAAAGGACGACCCGCAGGCCGTCCAGAAGGAGATGCTCGCGCTTTATCAGCGGGAGAAGATCAATCCGGTCAGCGGCTGCGTGCCGGCGCTGTTGCCCATCCCGGTGATGATCGCGCTGGTCAACCTGTTCAACGTCACCATCGAGATGCGCCACGCCCCGTTTTTCGGCTGGATCGGGGACATGTCGGCGGCGGATCCGACGACCGTGTGGAACCTGTTCGGGCTGATCCCGTGGAACCCGGGGACCTTGCCGCTGGTGGGCGGGCTGCTGGTCGGCGACGGCTTCCTGCATCTGGGCGCCTGGCCGCTGATCTACGCCTTCACGCTGTGGATCTCGATGTCGCTCGCCCCGCCGACGCCGGGCATGGACCCCACCCAGCAGAAGCTGATGCAATGGATGCCGGTGGTGTTCACCTTCTTCCTCGCCCACAGCCCCGCCGGGCTGGTGATCTACTGGTCGTGGTCGAGCGTCTTCACCATCATTCAGCAGTACGTGCTGATGCGCCGGTTCAAGGTGGAGAACCCGATCGACGACTTCTTCGCCCGGTTCGGCGCGGCGAAGGCCTCTCCGGGGTGAGTGGGGCGTTCTCGGAGGCCGAGATCGAGGCGGCGCGGGTGCTGTTCGCCCGGCCCGCCCAGTTCCTGATGGGCGCGGCGAAGATCGATCAGCTGCCGGCGCCCGACCTGCCCGAGATCGCCTTCGCCGGCCGCTCCAACGTCGGCAAATCGAGCCTGATCAACGGCCTCGTCGGACAGCATGGTCTGGCGCGCTCGTCGTCGGCGCCGGGGCGGACGCGGGAGGTGAACGTCTTCGTGCTGGATGGGCGGCTGCGGCTCGTGGACCTGCCCGGCTACGGCTTCGCCCGGGCCCCGAAGGGCGAGGCCAAGCGCTTCCAGAACCTGGCGCGCGACTACCTGCGCGGGCGGCCGAACCTGCGCCGGGTGTTCCTGCTGATCGACGCGCGGCACGGGCTGAAGCCTTCGGACGCCGAGGCGATGGACGCCTTCGACATCGCCGCGGTGTCCTACCAAGTGGTGCTGACCAAGGCCGACAAGCTGAAGCCCGCCGAGGCGGCGGCGACGGCGGCGCGCACCCTCGCGGCGATCTCCAAGCGCCCGGCCGCCTTCCCGCGTGTTGTCGCCACCTCGGCGGAGAAGGGCGCGGGTCTGGCCGAGCTGCGCGCGGAAGCCGCGTCGGCCGCCTTGGGGCCGGAGTCGCTCCGCGCCGAGGCTTTCGGGTGACAGGACCCCCGGCCTTCGCTATCGAGGCGCCCCGATGAACGAGACCCCAAAGACCAACCCGGGCGACCCGCGCGAGCAGCAAGGCTGGGCCACGGCCAAGACCCTGGCCGAGGCGCTGCCCTATATCCAGATCTACGACCGCGAGATCGTGGTGATCAAATACGGCGGCCACGCCATGGGGCAGGAGAACGTCGCAAAGCAGTTCGCCGCCGACGCCGTGCTGCTGAAGCTGCTCGGCCTGCACCCGGTGATCGTGCACGGCGGCGGGCCGCAGATCTCCAGCATGCTGGAACGGGCGGGCGTCAAGTCGACCTTCGTCGACGGCCTGCGGGTCACCGACGCCGCTACCATGGAAGTCGCCGAGATGGTGCTCTCCGGCGCGATCAACAAGGAGATCGCCAACTGGATCACGCTGGCCGGCGCCGAGGCGGACGTGCGCGGCGTGGGGCTCTCTGGCAAGGACGCGCGGTTGATCACGGTCGAGAAGGCCACCCGCACCCGCAAGGACCCCGGCTCGAAGATCGAAGAGGTGGTCGACCTCGGGTTCGTCGGCGAACCGACCAAGGTGGACCCCAAGCTGATCCTCGACCTGATCAACTCCGCCGACGACTACATCCCGGTGGTGGCCCCGATCGGAGTCTCGGCCGAGGGCGACACCTACAATATCAACGCCGACACCGTGGCCGGCGCTCTGGCCGGGGCGCTGAAGGCCAAGCGGCTGCTGCTGCTCACCGACGTGCAGGGCGTAATCGGCGCGAACGGGGAGCTGATCCGCCAGCTGACGGTGCAGGAGGCCGGCAAGGCGGTGGCCACCGGCGTCGCCACGGGCGGCATGATCCCCAAGCTGGAAACCGCGGTCGCTGCGGTCGAAGCGGGCGTGGAGTCGGCCGTGATTCTCGATGGTCGCCGCCCCCACGCCATGCTGGTCGAGCTCTTCACCGAACACGGCGCCGGCACCCTGGTGCGGGCGTGAGCCACGCGCGCCGGGCCGGGCCGGACGCCATGGAGGCGGACAGGGGCGCGGATCTGAGCCACGTCGACACCTGGCTCTTCGACCTCGACAACACCCTCTACCCGCTCGAGTGCGGCCTGGCGGCCCAGGTGGACGCGCGGCTGACCGAATTCATGGTCGAGTTGACCGGCCTGCCGCCCGCCGAGGCCCTGGCGCTGCAGAAACGCTACCTGGAAGAACATGGGCTGACGCTGATCGGGCTGATGAAGCACCACGACGTGGAGCCGGCGGGCTTCAACGCCCGCTTCCACGACCTGCCCCTCGACGTCCTCCGCCGCGACGAGCGCTTGGCCCGCGCCGTCGCACGCCTGCAGGGGCGGCGGTTGATCTTCACCAACGCCGACGACGTGCACACGCGGCGCGTCCTCGACGCGCTGGGCCTCGCCCATCTCTTCCACGACGTGTTCCATCTGATCTCCGCCGACTACGAGCCCAAGCCCAGCGCCGCGGCGTTCGAGCGCCTGATCGCCGCGCACGACATTCGGCCGGCCTCGACCGCGTTCTTCGAAGACCGGGCTGTCAACCTGGCGCCTGCGGCTGAGCTCGGCATGACCACCGTGCTGGTCGGCGCCGGCGCGGCGCCGGCGCCGTTCGTCCACCATCTCGCCCCCGACCTGGCCGCGTTCCTGGCCAGCGCCCGCGTCAAGGAAGCCACATGACCGAGATCAGCTTCGCCGACCTGCAGACCGAGATCGAGGCCGCCTGGGAACGGCGCGACGGCATCGGTCCGGGCGCCCAGGGGCCCATTCGCACCGCCGTCGAGGAGACCCTCCATCTGCTCGACATCGGCAAGGCGCGCGCTTCGCTCCGCCAAGCGGATGGGCGCTGGGAGCCCTGCCAATGGATCAAGCAAGCGATCCTGCTCTCGTTCCGCCTCACCCCGAACCAAGTGCTGCGCGCCGGCGCGCTGGGCGGGGCCGGGGTCGGACCCTGGTGGGACAAGATTCCCTCCAAGTTCGAGGGCTGGGACGCGCCGCAGTTCGAGGCCGCGGGCTTTCGCGCCGTGCCGGGCGCCATCGCGCGCCGAGGCGCCTACATCGCGCCGGGCGTTGTGCTGATGCCCTCGTTCGTGAACATCGGCGCCTATGTCGACGAGGGGACGATGGTCGACACCTGGGCGACCGTCGGCTCCTGCGCCCAGATCGGCAAGCGTGTGCATATCTCCGGCGGGGCCGGCATCGGCGGGGTGTTGGAGCCGCTGCAGACGGCGCCGACGATCATCGAGGACGACTGCTTCATCGGCGCGCGCTCCGAGGTCGCCGAGGGCATGATCGTGCGCCAAGGCGCTGTGATCTCGATGGGCGTCTACTTGAACGCCTCGACGCAGATCATCGACCGCAAGACCGGCGAGGTGTTCCGCGGCGAAGTGCCCGCCTACTCGGTGGTGGTCTCCGGCAGCCGGCCGGACCCGTATGGCGTCGGACCTTCGCCCTACTGCGCGGTGATCATGAAGACCGTCGACGCCCAGACGCGGTCGAAGACCTCGATCAACGAGCTGCTGCGCGATTGACCTCGGACGTGGCGCCGGGCGCCGCGGACTCGCACGACGGCAGCGCGAACGTCAGCCGGGCGGTGAGGCCCCCGGTCGGATTGGCCTTGAAGGTGGCGTCGCCGCGCAGCTGGCGGGCGAAGGCGGTCATCAGCGTGCGCCCCACGCCGACCCCGACCTTGGCGACGCCGCCGCCGCCGGTGTCGGAGATGGTGAGTTCGGCGCGAGCCCCCCGCACCCGGAACGCGACGCTCAGCTGGCCGCCGTCGCAGAGGCCGTGCTTGCGGGCATTGCTGATCGCCTCCACCGCGAAGAGCGCGATCGGCGCGAGGCGGTCGGGGTCGACGACCACGGGGTCGCACACGAAGTCGGTGCGCGTCAGGAGTCGCTGACCGGTGTCGCCCGTCACCAGCTGGCCGACCAGCTCCTCCAGGAACTGGCGCAGGTCGATGCGCCTGAGATCCGGGCCCTGGTAGAGGGTGCGGTAGACGAGGGCGAGCGCGGCGATGCGCTCGCGTGTGTCGGCGATCGCGGCCTTGGCGGCCGGGTCGGACACCGCCCGTTGCTGCATGTTGAGCAGCGAGGAAATGATCTGCAGGTTGTTCTTCACCCGGTGATGGATCTCCAGCAACAGTTGGTCCTTCTGGGCGAGGTTCTCGGTAAGGGCGGCGTCGCGGGCGACGATGCCGGCGGCCATGGCGTCGAGGGTCTCGGCCAGGTCGCGAATCTCCGGCGGCGCGCGCTCGGCCTGCAAGGGACGCACGCTGAAGCGGCCGCGGGCGTAGATGGCGGCGATGCGCTGCAGGTAGGCGATCCAGCGCACGACGCCGCGTTCGGCGGCCACCAGCACCGCGATCAACGCCAGGACGAACGCGAGCAGCGGCAAGGCGAGCGCGCTGACCGGATTGAGCCAAGCCCACGAAAGCAGCTCGCGATCCGGCGCGGAGATGACCACGAAGACGTCGTCACCGACCAGCGGCTCGGCCGAGTAGAGACGGGTCTTGCCGTTTCGGTCGACCTGCAGCCAGAGCTGGGAGGCCGCCCCGCCGGGGCCTGAGAAGCGGCCCTCGATACTGGTCGGGAACTGCGCGGCGTTGGTCGACGAGAGCCAGCGTCCGCGCGGATCGGCCAGCGCCACCTCGGAGCCTGGCGGCAGCAGAGGATCTGTGGCGCGCGGCCGCAAGCTTTCCAGGCTCATCACGGCCACCATGGCGCCGTCGAAAGCGCCGTCGTCGCCCTCCGCGCGCACGGCGGCGAACAGCGACGGCGTGGGAGCGTAGGCGGCGCCCGGGCTGCTGGTGAGCACGACCGGAGCGCCGGCGCGCAGCGAGCTGAGCCAGGGCCTGCCGAACCGCGCCGGATCTGATGGAACGGCCGCGGCGGCGCATTCGACGCCGCCGTCTGGGCCGAAACGGATCAGGTTCTGGTAGCCCGGGATGCGGCCCACCACCTCGGCGAGGCGTTGCGCGCACTGGAACCCGACGGAACCGGGCGCCAGCGTCTGCAACAGCACCTCCGCCGACTCGATCCGCGCCTGGGCCACGGCGGCGCTGCGCTCGGCGGCGGCGGTCAGGTCGGCGCGATCGACCTGGGTCTGGCGCTGGAAGGCGAGGACCGATTGCAGGCTGGAAAGCACCAGCACCGGCAGCAGCGCCAGCGCCAGCGCCAGCGCCAGCCGGACGCGGATGGTGTCTGGCCGGCCCAGGCGGAAGCGGTGGAACCGCCTCACCGGCGCGCGCTCACTTGCCCGTGCTCAGGCGCTCAGCGTCGGCGAGAATGGTCGCCATGGCGTCGCCCGCGGCGGCGTTGTCGCGCCTATAGTCGCCGGTCTCCAGGATCGCCTGCAGGGCGCGTCGCGCGCGGCTGACACGGCTCTTCACCGTGCCCACGGCGCAGGCGCAGATGGCGGCCGCTTCCTCGTAGGCGAAGCCGCCCGCGCCCACCAGGATCAGCGCCTCCCGCTGCTCCGGCGGCAGCATGGCCAAGCCCTGGCGCAGTTCGTCCAGCGCCACCGGCGCCTCGGGATCATCGACGGCGACCAGGGTGCGTTCGGCCACCTCCTGGTCGAGTTGGCTCTGGCGCCAGGAGCGGCGCTTTTCGGAATAGAACTGGTTGCGCAGGATCATGAAGGTCCAGGCCTTCATGTTGGTGCCCATTTCGAAGGTGTCGCGCGCGCTCCAGGCCTTGAGCATGGCGTCCTGCGCCAAGTCGTCGGCGGCGGCCGGATCGCCGCACAGGGTGCGCGCGAAGGCGCGCAACTGCGGGATAAGCCCCGTCAGCTCGTGACGGAAGCTCTCGTCCCGCCGCCGCTCGGCGCGCGCCTCCATTGCCTAGTCTTCCTCTGACCGCCGCTGGTCGGCCTGGCGGAGCAGATCAAGAAACTCGTCCGGCACAGGCTCGCTCACCACTTGGTCGAAAATCTGACGCAGTCGCACGCCAATGGCTTGCTGACGAAGCCGCGCCTCGTCTGGGCTCGGGCTCCTTTCATGGCGCGGACGTTTCACGGCTCTTTGATGCATCATAATGGGATCGCCCGGCGCCGGATGGCGCCCCCCCTTCCCGAAGCTTCCTCGCCAAACGCCTGGCCCGGCAAGTCGTTCCGCGACAGCGAGCCGAAGCGGGAACCAAGCGGTGTCGTTTGCGTTACTGGCGCGCGGGGGTGATCAACGGTTACGCTTTTGCGCGGACGCCGCGCCGGCGTCGCCTCGAACGGAATCGGAGCGATCGTTGAGCCTTCTCGCCAGACTTGCCCCGCAACTCCCCTACCTGCGGCGCTACGCCCGCGCCCTCACCGGCGACGCGGGCTCCGGCGACGCCTATGTTCGCGCCACCCTGGAGGCGCTGGCCGCCGGCGAGGCCGAACTGTCGTCGTCGTCGTCGCCTCGCGTGGCCCTCTACCAGGTGTTCCACGCGATCTGGCAAAGCGCCGGCGCGAAACTCGAGCAGCGCCCTCCCGGCAGCGGGACCGACCTCCCGGTGCAGCGGCTGCAACGCATCGCGCCACGCTCGCGCCAGGCGTTCCTGCTCACGGCGCTGGAGGGTTTCACCCCGGCTGAGGCGGCGCTGATCCTGGGCGCCAGCTTCGTAGAGGTCGAGCGGCTGATCGGCCAGGCGCAGCAGGAGATCGACGCCGAATTGGCCACCGACGTGCTCATTATCGAGGACGAGCCGGTGATCGCCGCCGACATCGAAGCCCTGGTGCGGGAACTGGGGCACCGGGTTCTCGACGTCGCCGCGACGCGCCAGGAGGCGGTGGCGGCGGCCCGCCGCGAGGCGCCCGGCCTAGTGCTGGCCGACATTCAGCTGGCCGACGGCTCCTCGGGCGTCGACGCCGCGCGGGACATCCTCACGGACATCGACGCGCCGGTCATTTTCATCACCGCCTTCCCGGAGCGGCTGCTGACCGGCGAGCGGCCGGAGCCGACCTTCCTGATCACCAAGCCCTTCCAGCCGGAAACGGTGAAGGCCGCCATCGGTCAGGCGCTGTTCTTCCACCCCGGCCGTGCGGCGAAGGCTGCTTGAGCCGCTTGCTGGCCGCCGGCGACAAATCGCGCGCGGCTCGCGGAACCGGCTTGGCGGCTCCGCGTTGTTGATCGTGCGGAGGCGGCGACGCCCCCCCGACTCGAGGCTGGCATAAGCCAGCCTGCCGTCTCCGCGCCCCTCTATCTCGACGATGCAACAGTACGATGCAAATGAACTGGGGCGGCGCCGAACCTTCGGCGCCGCCGCTCTTCTTCAGCATCTGTGGCTCAGCGCTTCGGCCTGTCGCGGCCCTCGATGAAGGCGCGGAACGCGGCGCCGAGGTATTTGGGATTGCGCACCGCCAGGAGTCCCGTGGCGACCGCGGCCGCGACCGTGGTGACCGGCTTGTCGCGGATGAATTCGACGAGGCGGTCGACCATCGACTCCGACTCTCGGCCGCGGCGGCGGCGCGGCAGGCGCGCGGCCATGGCCATGACGAGGCCGAGAAGGCCGATCAGCAGCGCCGCGGCGCCCGCCACGACCGCCGCGCCGCCGGCCGGGCCGAGCGATGGCTCGACAAGGGCGTAGAGGGCACAGGCCAGCGCCACGACGATGACGCCCGCCGCCGTCGCGAGCGCCATGGCCGACGCCAGAAAGAGGATGATCCGGCGAAGGATCACTTGTTGGAGCGGCCGGCGAGCAACATGCCCAGCAGCAGGCCCACGCCCAGCCCAGCCAGCGTGGCCGTGACGGGGCGCTCTTTCACGCGCTCGACCACATACTTCTGGGCTTCGTCGAGCTGCTGGCCGGCGTTCTCGCGGTAGGGCTGCATCTGCGTCTTCAGCGACTCGATCCCTTCGCGCAGCACCTTCTCGAGACGCTTGACCGCCTCGTTGAGGCTGCGCTCGGCGGTGTCGAGCGCCTCGGCGATCTTGTCGTGGCCGGCGTCCATGGCGCCGGCGACAGCGGCCTTGGCCGCGCGCTTGGCCGATGCGGTGGCGTCGGAGGCTTCGTTGGCGGGGCTCAGGGGTTCGGCAGGCATCGCGGGTCTCCGAGGCGTCGAGTGGGAAGCGGGTGGGGCGGGCGGCCGCCGTTCAAGAGCGGTCACCTCCTCTACACTCTCACTATAAACGCAAGCTTGCCCCCGAGCGATCCCGCTTAACGGCGGAGGTCGATCCTTCTCCCCTTGTTTGCGGGAGAAGGATCAGACTTGGCGCTACGCTTCCACCGGTTCCTTCGGCGTTTCTTCCTTCGCCGTGAGGTCCTCGCCGGTTTCCTGGTCGACGACCTTCATGGAGAGGCGAACCTTGCCGCGATCGTCGAAGCCCAAGAGCTTCACCTTCACGTGCTGGCCTTCGTGCAGGACGTCGGAGACCTTGTTCACGCGCTGGTTGGCGATCTGGCTGACGTGAACCAGGCCGTCCTTGGCGCCGAAGAAGTTCACGAAGGCCCCGAAGTCGACCACCTTGACCACCTTGCCGTCGTAGATCTGGCCGACTTCCGGCTCGGAGGCGATGGACTTGATCCAGTCCACGGCCGCCTTGATCTTCGAGGACTCCGAGGCGGAGACCTTGACCACGCCGTCGTCGTTGATGTCGACCTTGGCGCCGGTCTTCTCGACGATCTCGCGGATCACCTTGCCGCCAGAGCCGATCACTTCGCGGATCTTGTCGGTGGGGATGGTGAGGGTCTCGATCTTCGGTGCGTACTCGCCGATGTCGGCGCGGGCGTGGTCGATCGCCTTGGCCATCTCGCCGAGGATGTGCATGCGGCCGTCCTTCGCCTGGGCGAGGGCCTGCTTCATGATCTGCTCGGTGATGCCGGGGATCTTGATGTCCATCTGCAGCGAGGTGATGCCGTCGGCCGTGCCCGCCACCTTGAAGTCCATGTCGCCCAGGTGGTCCTCGTCGCCGAGGATGTCGGAGAGCACCGCGAAGCCGTCCTTTTCCAGGATCAGGCCCATGGCGATGCCGCTGACCGGCTTTCTGAGCGGCACGCCGGCGTCCATCAGGGCGAGCGAGGCGCCGCAAACCGTCGCCATCGAAGACGAGCCGTTGGACTCCAGGATCTCCGAGACGATGCGTAGGGTGTAGGGAAACTCTTCGGCGCTCGGCAGCATCGGGCGGATCGCCCGCCATGCCAGCTTGCCATGGCCGACGTCGCGGCGGCTCGGCGCGCCCATGCGGCCCGTCTCCCCGACCGAGAACGGCGGGAAGTTGTAGTGCAGCATGAATTTCTCGTAGTACTTGCCCTCGAGCGCATCGATCAGCTGCTCGTCGTCGCCGGTGCCGAGGGTGGTGACCACCAGCGCCTGGGTCTCGCCGCGGGTGAACAAGGCCGAGCCGTGGGCCCGGGACAACACGCCGACTTCGCAGACGATCGGGCGGACCTTGTCGACGGTGCGGCCGTCGATGCGGACGCCGGTGTCGAGGATGTTGCGGCGGACGACGTCGGCCTCCAGCTCCTTGAACACGTCGCCGAACTTGTTGGCGTCGATGCCGGACGGGTTGGCGTCCGACTTGCCGAACGCGGCCAGCGCCTTGGCTCTGGCGGCTTCGACGGCGTTGTGACGCTCGCCCTTGGCGACGATCTTGAAGGCGGCGGCGAGGTCGGCGCCGATGAGCTTCTTGGCCTCGGCCTTCACCGCGTCGGTGTCGTCGACGTCGAACTCGAACGGCTCTTTGGCCGAATGCTCGGCGAGCTCGATGATCGCGTCGATTACCTGCTTGTTGGCCTCGAAGGCGAACATGACGCCGCCGAGCACTTCGTCCTCGTTCAGCTCCTTGATCTCGCTTTCCACCATCATCACCGCGTCGTCGGTCGAGGCGACGACGAGGTCCATGCGGCTTTCCTTCACCTGGTCCAGCGTCGGATTGAGCACGTACTGGCCGTCGATAAAGCCGACGCGGGCCGCGCCGATCGGGCCCATGAACGGCGCGCCGGAGACCACCAGCGCCGCGGAGGACGCGATCAGGGCGACGATGTCGGGATCGTTCTCCAGGTCGTGGGCCAGCACCGTGGCCACCACCTGCACCTCGTTCTTGAAGCCCTTGACGAACAGCGGGCGGATCGGACGGTCGATCAGGCGGCTGGTCAGGGTTTCCTTCTGCGAGGGCGCGCCCTCGCGGCGGGGGAAGGAGCCGGGAATCTTGCCCGCGGCGTAGAACTTCTCCTGGTAGTTGACGGTCAGGGGGAAGAAGTCCTGACCCGCCTTGGCGCTCTTGGCGTACACGGCGGTGGCCAGCACCATGGTCTCGCCGTAGGTGGCGAGCACGGCGCCATCGGCCTGACGAGCCATCCGGCCGTTTTCGAGCGTTAGCTTGCGCCCGCCGAGATCGATGGACTTGCGTTTGATATCGAACATGTTGGTCTTTCTCTTCATCCCAAGGGCCCATTCCCTCGGGGGCGGACAGGGGCGGAACGGCGTCTCTAGCGTGCGGGTCCGGGAGTCCTCTCCAAATGGCAGGCGGCAAGAGGACTGCCTTCCAGCCCTCGGCGTACGAATTCGGACTGCGAATAGCCCGAGCGCCCCGTTCCCCTGCCTGCCGGGGCGGGACGGAGCGAGTCTAGATGATGGCGACGCGACGTCAAACCGCGAACGCCAAAGTTGCGGGAAGGTCTAACGGCGCAGTCCCAGCGTGCCGATGATAGCCGTGTAGCGGCCCTCGTCGGACTTCTTCAGGTGGTCCAGCAGCGACCGGCGCTGGGACACCAGTTTCAGGAGACCGCGGCGCGAGTGGTTGTCCTTCTTGTGTGTCTTAAAGTGCTCGGTGAGGTTCGCGATGCGCTCGGAAAGGATCGCCACCTGCACTTCCGCGGACCCGGTGTCCGCTTCGCCGCGGGCATGGGTCTTGATGAGTTCAGCCTTGCGTTCGGCCGTGATCGACATCGGGTGTCTCCGCTCGAGCGAGATGAAAGACCCGCGTGGGATTGAGCCGTCCCGCGCGCATCTCGCAGAGCGCCACGATCGTTTCTCCCTGGAACGCCGAGACGGTGCGCGAGCCTGGAAGCAAGCTCGCCTTCAACGCCTCCGCCTGCCGGGGAAGAAGGACGATCGATCGTCCCTGCGTGAGCCTGAAGGCGTCTTCGGCGGTCACGGCCAGCGCCGGGATGTCGTCCAGCGCGGTCTCGACCGGAAGCAGGGCCTCCAGGCGGGCGCCCCTTTGACACAGATCCTCCAGCATTTCCAGAGCTATCGCCCGGCCGGCGTCAAACCGCCCCACGCGGGTGCGGCGAAGCTCGCTGAGGTGCGCGCAGGCGCCGAGGGCCGCGGCCAGGTCGCGCACCAGCGCGCGGACGTACGTCCCCTTGCCGCAATCCAGCTCCAGCTCGATGTGGTCGGCGTCGGGCGCATCCACGATCTCGAGGCGGTGGATGGTCACTGGGCGTGGCTTGAGATCGACGTCGACGCCCTCGCGCGCCAGGTCGTAGGCCCGCTCGCCGTCCACCTTCACCGCCGAGAACGCCGGCGGGATCTGCTGGATCTCGCCCAGGAAAGCCGGCAGGGCGGCCGCCACGGCACTCGGCGTGGGCCGGGCGGCCGACGTCGCGGTGACCGCACCTTCGCGATCGAAGCTGGCGGTGGAACGGCCCCAGGCGATGGTGAACCGGTAGGTCTTGTCCGCGTCGATCAGGAACGGGACGGTCTTGGTCGCCTCGCCGAGGGCGATCGGCAGGATGCCGGTGGCCAGTGGATCGAGGGTGCCGGCGTGCCCGGCCTTTTGGGCCCCGAACGCGCGGCGCACCCGGCCGACCGCCTGGGTGGAGGTGATGTCGAGCGGTTTGTCGAGGCAAATCCAGCCGGAGATCGCCTCGCCCTTGCGGCGACGCGCCATCAGCCGTCGCCGAGGTCGCGGCGCACCCGCGGGTCGCTGAACAGCCGGTTCATCTTGGCGGCGGCGTCGAAGCTGTCGTCGTGCATGAACTTCAGGTCCGGCGTGAAGCGCAGATCGATGTGGTGGCCCAGCCGGCCGCGCAGGAACCGGGCGGCGCGATTCAGTCCCGCCGTGACCTCCGCCGCATGCGCGCCGCCCAACGGCTCGACGAAGACCATGGCGTGCTTCAGGTCCGGGCTCATCCGCACCTCGGTGACTGTCACCGACACGCCGACCAGGGCTTCGTCCTGCAGGTCTTCCTCGCGCAGGATGTCGACCAGGGCGTGGCGCACCAACTCGCCGGCGCGCAACTGGCGTTGCGACGGACCTTGCAGCCCCTGTCCGGGACGGCGGTGGGGGGAACGGCTCATGACAACCCTCGACCGGGCGGCGGATCGAACGCCGCGCGGCTGGTTTTGAAGGGCGCGCTGCTTAAGCCCAGGCGGCGCCGATGTCGAGCCCGGTTGACG
>DATJRL010000006.1:0-10881 GCA_035504785.1 Caulobacteraceae bacterium | reverse complement strand
GCTCTTCCGATCTGGCTCTTCCGACGCCGAGGGGATCGTGAACGGCTGGAACAGCACCACCCGCAGCACCAGCGCGATCAGCAGCGCATAGGCGACGGTCTTGACGATCTCGACCGTCTCCGCAACGAAACCCTGCTTCTCGGGTCGGGCCGGCTTGGCGGCGCTGGTGACGTTGGCCATGGGGTCCTTTGACTGCACGTCTTTCGACCGGGGGGTGCGCGTTGCTAGACGCTGGATACCGGCCCCGCAAGCGTCGCGGCCATTAACTCTCGCTCATGCGGCGCTATGGCTTCGATGATCACGAAGGCCAGCGCATACGGATGATCGTCGGTGAGGCTGAGGTGGATGCGCGCCTCCAATCCCGGCGGGGTCATCGCCGCCAGGCGCCGCGCCGCGCCGCCGGTGAGCGCCATCGTCGGCCGGCCCGAGCGCGCGTTGACCACGCCCATATCGCGCCAGAACACGCCGGCGCGCAGACCGGTGCCCAGGGCCTTCGAGCACGCTTCCTTGGCGGCGAAACGCTTGGCGTAGCTGGCGGCGCGGTCGGCCTTGCGTTCGGAGCGGGCGCGCTCGACGTCGGTGAAGATCCGGCTCACGAACCGTTCGCCGAACCGCTCCAGCGTCGCCTCGATGCGGCGAATGTCGGCGAGGTCCGACCCGAGCCCGATGATCAAGCCGCCGCCTCGTCGCGGGCGGCGTCCATCAAGGCGCGCATACGGCGGATGGCCGGCTCGAGCCCGGTGAAGATCGCCTCGCCGACCAGGAAGTGGCCGATATTCAGCTCGGCGACCTCCGGAATCGCGGCGATGGCGCCGACGGTCTCGTAGTCGATCCCGTGTCCGGCGTGGACCTCAAGCCCCAGCGCGGCGGCCTCCCGCGCGCCATCGCGCAAGGCGGCCAGGAGTCCGGGCGCTCCCGGCAAGCGTTCGCGAACCGCCAGGCAATAGGCGCCCGTGTGCAGTTCGACCACCTGGGCACCGACTTCCGCCGCGGCGCGGATCTGCGCGGCGTCGGCTTCGATGAAGAGCGAGACGCGAATGCCCGCCGCCTTCAGTGTCGCCACGCACGGCGCGACCCGATTGTGTTGGCCCACGACGTCGAGGCCGCCCTCGGTGGTCACCTCCTGGCGCCGCTCCGGAACCAGGCACGCCGCGTGCGGACGATGCGCGAGGGCGATCGCCTCCATCTCCTCGGTCACCGCCATCTCGAAGTTGAGCGGCTTGCCGCGCTGGCGGGTGAGCCGAGCCAGCGTCTCGATGTCGGTGTCGGAGATGTGCCGCCGGTCTTCGCGAAGGTGCGCCGTGATCCCGTCGGCGCCCGCGGCCATGGCGATCTCCGCCGCGCGGGCGGGGTCCGGATAGCCTTCGCCGCGCGCGTTCCGGATCGTCGCCACGTGGTCGATGTTGACGCCCAGGCGCAGACGCTGGGGACGCGGGTGCAGGGAAGTCGGGGTCGAGCTGGTCATGGCGCGCATATTTAGCCGCCGCCGCGGCAGGATGCGAGGGCGCGTCGTCGGCCCTCGGCCTCCGGCGGCGCTATTCGGCCGTGCGTACGGTCAGCTTCGCGGGCTCGTCCTACTCGGCGCGCGCGCGCTCGACGGTCTCGACGCTCGGGCAGGCCCTCAGGGCGGCGGCGATGTGGGTGAGGTGCCTGGCGTCCTTCACCTCGATATCGATATCGGCGTCGAAGAAGGCCGAGTGGCGGTGGTGCATCGACAAGCCGACGATGTTGCCTCCCGCCTCGCCGATGATCGCGCAGGCCTGCCCGAGCACGCCGGGCGCGTCGAGGATGGTGGCGTGCAGCCGGGCGACCGAGATGGTGTTGCGCTCGGCCTCGGCGGTCCACTGCAGGTCTCGCCACATCTCTTCGTGATCTTCGTACTTGGCGAGCTCGGGACAATCGATCGCGTGAACGACCAGGCCCTTGCCTTCGGCGATGCCGACGATGCGGTCGCCCGGCACCGGCATGCATCCCTTGTCGAACCGCAACGCCACGCTGGGCGTCAGGCCCGATCCACGCACATAGAATCCGGCGGTCGGGCCATCCTCGATCTTGCGGCGCGCGGTGGCGGCGGCGCGCTCGGTCTCCTTCAGGCCGGGAAAGACCGCTTCCAGCACCTGCCCCGGCGTGATCCGGCCCCGGCCGACGGCGTCGTAGAGCTCGATGTCGGTGGACAGGGCGAACCGCTCGAGCGCCGGGCGGAGCGAGACCTCCGCCTTGCCCTTGCCCGCGCGGTCCAGGGTGCGCTCCAGCGAGGCGCGGCCGAGGCGGGCGAACTCCTCCTTCTCGGTCTGGCGGATGTGGCGGCGAATGCCGGCGCGGGCCCGGCCGGTGACCGCCAACGACTGCCAGTCCGCCGGCGCCTGGGTCTTCGGCCCGCGGATCACCTCCACGACGTCGCCATTGGTCAGCTCGGTGCGCAGGGCCCTCAGCTCGCCGTTGATCTTCACCCCGACGCAGGTGTCGCCGATGTCGGTGTGCACGGCGTAAGCGAAATCGAGCGGCATCGCTCCGCGCGGCAGGCTGACCAGCCGGCCCTTCGGCGTGAACACGAACACCTGGTCGAGGAACATCTCGAGCTTGGCGTGCTCGATCAGCTCGTCGGAGTCGCCGCCGTGCTCCAGCACCTGCACGAGCTGGCGCAGGTTGGCGAGCGGATCGCGCCCGCCGGCCGCCTGCGCGGCCTCGGGATCGAAGCCATAAGACTTGTCCTTGTAGCGCCAGTGCGCGGCCACGCCCTCTTCGGCGACGAGGTCCATCGCCTCGGTGCGGATCTGCATCTCGATGCGCATGCCGCGCGGGCCGACCACCGTCGTGTGGATCGAGCGGTAGTTGTTGCGCTTCGGCGTCGAGATGAAGTCCTTGAACCGCTCGGGCACGCAGGGCCAGGTGCGGTGGACAACGCCCAGCGCGCGGTAGCAGTCGCCCTCGCTGTCGACGATCACCCGGAACGCGAAGATGTCGGAGAGGTGGGAGAAGCCGATCGACTTGCGCTGCAGCTTGCGCCAAATCGAGTAGGGGTGCTTCTCGCGGCCGAACACGCGCGCTGGAATGCCGGCGGCCTCCAGCTGGGCGGAAATGTCCTCGCTGACCTGCGCCACCGCCTCGCCCTGCCCGGCGCGCAGGCCATCCAGGCGCCGAACGATCGCGTCGCGCGCCACGGGATTGAGGTGCGAGAAGGCCAGCTCCTCCAGCTCGATGCAGATCTTGTGGCAGCCGATCGAGCGGGCGAGGCCGGCGTAGATTTCGATCGTCTCGCGGGCGATCCGCTCGCGCTTGGCCGCGCTCTTGATGAAGTGCAGCGTGCGCATGTTGTGCAGGCGGTCGGCGAGCTTGACCAGCAGCACCCGAACGTCGCGCGAAATGGCGAGGATGAACTTGCGGAGGTTCTCCGCCTGCCGCTTGTGCTCGGCGGCGAGCTCGAGGCGCGACAGCTTGGTCACCCCCTCGACCAGCTCCGCCACCTCGTCGCCGAAGAGCCGCGCAACCTCCTCGCGCGTGACCTCGGTGTCCTCGATGACGTCGTGCAGCAGCGCCGTGACGATGGTGGCGGTGTCCATCCGGTAGTCGGTGAGAATGCCGGCGACCTCGATCGGATGGGCGAAGTAGGGATCGCCCGAGGCGCGTTTCTGGGTGCCGTGCATGCGCACGGCGTAGACGTAGGCGCGGTTCAGCAGCGCCTCGTCGGCGGTCGGGTCGTAGGCCTTGACCCGCTCGATGAGTTCGTACTGGCGCAGGAACTTCGGCGGCGGGGGCGCGGCTTTGGCGCGGGTGGCGGGTTTGGCCTGGGCGTCTGGCGGCTGGCCGTCCGGAAGCGGGACGGCCGTCAGGGTCGTCTGGATTGAGTCTGAGGGGACGTCGTCCGGGCTCAGTACCGCTCCTCCTGTCCGCCGTCGCGGTCGCTCTGCAGGGCGCGAACCAGTTCCTGCTCGCTCATCTGCATGTGGGTCGGATCGGACAGCAGCGCCAGGGTCTCGGCCTCTTCCTCGGCTTCCGAGTGCTCGTCGACGCGCTGCAAGGTGCCGATCAGGCCTTCCTTCAGCTCCTCGGGATCCACCACGTCGTCGGCAACCTCGCGCAGCGCCACGACCGGGTTCTTGTCGTTGTCGCGATCGACGAGGATCTGGCCGCCGGCCGAAATGGCGCGGGCCCGATGCGCCGCCAGCAGCACGAGGCCGAAACGGTTGGGAACCTTGTCAATGCAGTCTTCGACGGTGACGCGCGCCATGGAGTCTCTCGGAAGGGAGGTAGGAACCCTTCAAGATAGAGACCGCGCCGGGTTAACGCAACGCTGCCGACTGCCGCAGCGCGCCCGCTGCGCCTCCCCGGACGGCCCGCAGGGGCGATCCGGGGCCGGACGGGCCGGTTACAAGACGCATTCCAGCTAGGCGACGGTCCGTCCGGCCCCGGCTCGTCGCGTCCTCTCGGACGCTTGGCCGGGGTGACGTCAAAAAGGGGAAGCAAGGACAACCTTGCGTTTGCGGCCGGCGCCCGGAATGTTTGGCGCGTGAGCGAGACCGACCCCTCCCCGCCCCTCGCCCGGCGCATCCTGCTGGTCACCGACGCCTGGGCGCCGCAGGTGAACGGCGTCGTGCGGACCCTGGAGCGGCTGGTGGCGGAGCTTCGCGCCATGGGCTGCGAGGTCGAGGTCATCGCCCCCTCCGACGGCTATCGCACCATCCCGCTCGTCACCTATTCCGAGATCCGGCTGGCGCTGGGGGCCCGCAGCGACATCGAGGCGCGCTTCACCCGCTTCGCCCCGGACGCCGTTCACATCGCCGTCGAGGGCCCGCTGGGCTGGGAGGCGCGGGCGGTCTGCCTGAAGCACGGCTTTCCGTTCTCCACCTGCTACCACACCCAATGGCCGGAGTACGTGAGCGCCCGCTTCCCGTTCGTGCCGCTGGCGGCGGGTTACCGCGTGATGCGTGCGTTCCACCGGCCGAGCGGCAGGGTGATGGTATCGCTGGATTCCATGCGCGACCGGCTGGAGCTGCGCGGCTTCCGCAACCTCGGCCACTGGCGCCGCGCCGTCGACACCGATCTCTTCCATCCGGCCAGGCGCGGCGCGGACGGCGGCGTCTACGCCGGCCTGCCGCGCCCGATCTTCGTCAATGTCGGCCGAGTGGCGGTGGAGAAGAACCTGGAGGCGTTCCTGGAGCTCGATCTCCCGGGCACGAAGGTGATTGTCGGCGACGGGCCGCACCGCGGGGCGCTGCAGGCGCGATATCCGGACGTCGTCTTCACCGGTTACAAGTCGGGCGACGACCTCGCCCGGCACTTCGCGGACGCCGACGTCTTCGTCTTCCCGAGCCTGACCGAGACCTGGGGCGGCGTGCTGGTCGAGGCGCTGGCCGCCGGCACGCCCGTGGCCGGCTTCCCCGCGCCCGGCCCCAATGACTTCGACCATGCGGTGGTTGCGGTGGATGCCGACCTGCGGGCCGCCTGCCTGGCGGCGCTGAACATGGACCGCGCCCAAGCTCGCGCCTACGCCGAGCGCTTCTCCTGGCGCGCCTGCGCCGAAGACTTCCAACGCAATCTCTCGCCGCTGCCCCCGCCACAACGGCGCCGACTGTTCGGCCGGCTGCGAGCCTTGCGGAAGAAGCGGTGGAAGATCGCGGCGTGAACTCGCTCTCCCTCGCCTGAGTTGCTAGCGAGCGCACATGCCCATTATCTCGATGTTCTTTGGGATCGTTAAATGAGCCAGATTGAACTCGTGAAAGCGCGGCGCGTCCGGGCGCTGGACGGTTTCCGCTTGGACCTCGAGTTCAGCGACGGAAGCTTCGGCATCGCGTCGCTGGAAGACTTCGTGCAGACAGGCCCCATGATGGCGCCCCTGCGCGACCCGGCCTACTTTGCGCAGGTGTTCCTGGAAATGGGCGTACCGACGTGGCCGAACGGCTGCGACGTGGACCCGACGGCGCTGAGGATGCGTCTGAAGGCGGAAGGTGCGTTGCGCCGTCCGATCCCGGCCGAATAGCGCGCCCGAGGCGCCGTATTACTGACTTATAGCTAGTCCCTACAATCCTAAGTTCAAGACTGCCGCACAGCGCGAAGTCTGTATAGTTTCCGGGCCCCTGCGGGATCATCGGGGCGATCATGATGTCGACGAACGGACTGAAGAGCCTGGCGGCGCGGATCGACCGGGTGCTGGCGCCGCTCGTGCAGCCCGACACGCCCGGCGCGGCCATCGGGGTGATCCGGGATGGCCGGTTCATCCACCGCAAGGCCTACGGGCTCGCCGATCTGGAGTGGGGAACGCCGCTCAGGCAGGACAGCGTGTTTCGCATCTGCTCCCTGACCAAGCAGTTCACCGCCGTGGCGGTGATGATGCTGGAAGAGCGCGGGGCGCTGTCGGTCGAGGACCCGCTGGAGCGCCACCTGCCGGATTGGCCGGCGCGCGGGCGGCGCGTCACGCTGCGCCACCTGCTCGACCACACCTCCGGCGTCTGGCGTCACGACACCCAGATGGTGGAGCGGACGCTGCGCCCGAATCCGCCCGTGGCCGACGTGCTGGCGATGATCAAGGGGCGCGACTTCGAGTTCGAGCCGGGCGAACGCTATCGCTACAACAACTCTGGCTATCTGCTGCTGGGCGCGGTGGTCGAGGCCGTGAGCGGCATGAGCTACGCCGACTTCCTGCGCACCGCCATCTTCGAGCCGCTGGGCATGGAGAAGACAGGCCCGCTGACCCACGGGGCGATCACGCCGTTCCGGGCGCGCGGCTACATCAAGGGCCGGCGCCGCTTCCACAACGCCCGGCTCGACGCCATGAACTGGTCGTGGTCGGCCGGCGCGCTGGGATCGACGCTGGACGACCTGGCGCTGTGGGACCGCGCCGTGCGCGAGCATCGCCTGATCCGGCCCGAGACGCTGGAGCGGATGCTGGCGCCGACGCAGCTCAACGACGGCGTCGCGTTTCCCTACGGCTTCGGGTGGGGTCTGGCCGACTATCGAGGCCTGCGCGCCTTCCACCACACCGGCGGCATCAGCGGCTTCGGTTGCCACATGCTGCACCTGCGCGACGAGGCCCTGACCACGATCGTGCTCTCCAACCTCTACACGTTTCCCTTCGACCGGGTCACACGAGGCTTGCTGAGGGCGGTGAAGGGCTGGGGCGTCGAGGCCGCATCGAGCGACCCGACGCCGGAGCAGATGGCGGCCTGCGCGGGACGCTATGTGAACGATGACGGGCCGCTCGTGATCGAAGAGAGCGCGTCGAACCTCGCGTCGCTGTCCGGCGACCGGCTCTGCGAACGCGCCGACCCCGAGGTGGAGTACCGCTTCGCCGAGCCTCGGGACGGCGTCTTCCAGCGCCTGGATTATGTTTCGCCGCTCTGGCCCACGTCGACCTGGCGGCGCGCGATCGGCTGAGCATCCGCGCCGACGCTCGCGCGCGCCGCCAGCTCCGCCGCCGTCCGGCCCAGCACCGGATGCACCCAGTCCGGCGCGATCTCCGCCAGCGGGCCCATGACGAAGCGGCGTTCGTGGGCTCTCGGGTGCGGCAGGGTGAGGCCGGTTTCGTCGACTGCCTGGCGGCCATGGGCGATCAGGTCGAGGTCGAGGGTCCTGGGCGCATTCGGGGCGCCGCGGGCGCGGCCGAAGGCCTGTTCGATGGTCAGCGCCGCCATCAACACTTCGCGCGGACCGAGCGGCGTCTCGACAAGCACGACGCCATTGAGATAGGGGGGCTCAGTTGGATCGGGCCAGGCGGCGGAGCGCCACCAGCCCGATCGCCGGAGCACGCGCAGTCCGGCGCGCGGAAAGGCTGAAAGGGCCGCTTCCAAAAGCGCTTGCGGGCTGGAATAGTCGCCAGCCAGATTTCCGCCGAGCGCGAGGATGATCGCGTCGTCATGGGGGGCGGAAGGAGATCGCGGAAGGACCGCCACTTACAATGACCTTCTATCCCACCGAGCGTCTCGCCCTCTTCATCGACGGCGCCAATCTCTATTCGTCCGCCAAGGGGCTCGGCTTCGACATCGATTACAAGCGTCTGCTCGAGGAGTTCCGCGCCCGCGGGGTGCTGGTGCGCGCCTACTACTACACGGCCCTGGTGGAGGAGCAGGACTATTCGCCGATCCGGCCGCTGGTGGACTGGCTCGACTACAACGGCTTCACCCTGGTGACCAAGTCGGCGCGCGAGTACGTCGACGCGCAAGGCCGCAAGCGCTGGCGAGGCGACATGGACGTCGACCTGGCCGTCGACATGATGGAGATCTCCGACCGCGTCGATCACGTGGTGCTGTTCTCCGGCGACGGCGACTTCAGGCGGCTCGTCGAGGCGATGCAGCGCAAGGGCGTCAGGGTGACGGTGGTCTCGACGGTGAAGTCGCAGCCGCCCATGGCCTCCGACGACCTGCGCCGCCAGGCGGACGTGTTCATCGACCTCGCCGATCTCTCCGAGATCATCGGCCGGCCGGCGCGGCTGCCCGGCATGATCCGCGACGCCAAGGCCGCCAGAGCCGCCTACCACGCGCCGGCGCCGCAGACCGAACATCACGAGGCCGACGCCGGCGACTGAGGCTCAAGTTGCAATGCCCAACCACGTCATGGCCGGGCTTGTCCCGGCCACCCATGGCCCTGGTCGTCAGCAGCACATTATTCCCCGTGCGCCGGAACCGATCCTGAGCATGGGTCACCGGCGCTTCGGCCGGTGATGACGTGAGAGAAGAGGCCCGCGGCCCCGAGCCGCCGCGCGACTGCCCGCTGTGTCCCCGCCTCGTCGCCTACCGCGCCGAGAACCGCGCCGCGCACCCCGACTGGTGGAATGGCCCGGCGCCGTCGTTCGGCGACCCGGCCGCGCGGCTGCTGGTGGTGGGCCTCGCGCCCGGCCGCACCGGCGCGAACCGCACCGGGCGTCCGTTCACCGGCGATTTCGCCGGCGTGCTGCTCTACGAGACCCTGATCAAGACCGGCTTCGCCCGGGGCGTCTACGCGGCGCGGCCCGACGACGGGCTGGAGTTGGCGGACTGCATGATCACCAACGCGGTCCGCTGCGCCCCGCCCGGCAACAAGCCCGCGCCCGCCGAAGAAGCCGCCTGCCGCCCCTTCCTCGCCGCCCGCATCGCCGCCCTGCCCCGGCTGAAGGTGATCGTGACCCTGGGCGACGTGGCGCGGCGCAACGTGGTGCGCGCGTTGGGCGGCAGGGCTTCGGCGAGCGCCGGCGGCCACGGCGCGCGCTCGGACATCGGCGGCTACCAGCTGATCAACAGCTACCATTGCTCCCGCCTCAACACGAACACCGGCCGCCTGACGCCGGCGATGTTCGAGGCGGTGTTCGAGACGGCGCGGCAGCTGATCGGCACGGCTTGACGGCCTCCGATGCGGGCGCCCGGACGCGCCCTCGCCAGGCCGGAATTCGTCTGGAAACCGGCGCTTCCGGCCCCCGGATCGTCGCTTCGATGCGTCGCGGGAGATCTTATTCAGGGGCCGCCGCCAGTCGAACAAATACTTTGCCGACCCGGCGCCGCGCCCAGATTCCCCGGACAGGTGTATTGCGCCGCGCTTTCTGTTAGGATTTTGTATAGGATTGGGCGAACGGGGTTATCCCTTCGAAACGCGGAGCATATCTGGTGCGCTCGCAAGCACGCATGGCTGCCCGGCGCTATCCGACACCGAATACGTCTCGCGCCATCCGGCGCCTGTCAAATGAGAGAGGCGCCGTCGCGGTCGAATTCGCGCTGGTGCTGCCGGTGATCTGCTTGATGCTGTTCGCCATCATCCAGTTCGGCATCACGCTCAACAACTACATCGAACTGGCCAACGCCGTCACCGCGGGGGAGCGCGCCATCTCCACCAGCCGGGGCTCGACGACCCCCTACAACAACACCGAAGACGCCATTATCGCGAATGCGCCGAACCTCTCCTGGTCGCAGATGACCGTCACGATCACGGTCAACAACGGGACGGCGAACGGATCCTGCACCACCGACACCGCGACCAAGACCGTGAGCGCCTGCTCGAGTCTCTTTCCCACGACGGCCGGCGCCGATCCTTCGACCGTCACCATCACCTATCCGTGCAAGCTGACCTTCTTCACCATCAAGTTCACCCCCTGCACGCTGAGTTCGACTTCGACGGAATTCATCCAGTGAGGCGGCTGCTCGAAGCCTGGCGCGGATCGGACGAGCGAGGCGCTGTCGCGGTCGAGTTCGCGATGGTGCTGCCGGTGCTCTCCTTGCTGCTGTTCGGCATCATCCAGTTAGGCGTCACGCTCAACAACTACATCCTAGTTGCCAACGCCGCCGCCGCCGGCGAGCGCGCCCTCTCGACCAATCGAGGCACGCCGACTCCTTACACCGCCACCAAGACCGCCATCGACGACGCCTTGCCGGCGGCGATGGTGACCAAAATGGCGTTCACCACCACGGTCAACACCACGGCGTGCACGACTGACGCCGGGTGCGAAACGCTCTACCCGTCCTCGGCCGGGGTCGACCCATCGACGGTCACCGTCACCTACCCGTGCAACCTGACATTCTGGACGATCAAGTTCAGCGGCTGCACGATTACCTCTGCTTCTACGGAGATCATCCAATGACAGTCGTGCTGGGCGCTTGCCGGTCGATGCTCGCCCGGTACTGGCGCGATCGAACGGGGGTGGCCGGTTACTTCGCGGCGATTTCGGTGGTCGCCTTGGTAGGGCTCGCCGGTTACTCCATCGACATCGGGCACGTAATGCTCGTGCAGCGCCAACTGCAAACGGCGACCGACGCCGCGGCGCTTGCCGGCGCCACTCAGATCGTCGCGGCAGACGAGAGCACCACGTTGAGCCCGACGTCGAACGCGGCCACAACTTCAGCCATCAACTACAGCGGGCTAAGCGGCCACGAGAACGCCGCTAACATCTCGAATACTTCCGTGACCCTCGTGAGCGGCTACCCC
>DATJRL010000005.1:0-3546 GCA_035504785.1 Caulobacteraceae bacterium | reverse complement strand
TTACTTGAGGTAGGCGCGCACAACGTCGATCAGTTCGGCAGCGCCTTCGTTGCGTTGATCCTGAGCCAGCACGTGATCAGCCACGTGTAGAAGGATGTGATCTTCAATTACTTCGGCCATCAGGCCGTTGATGGCGCCTCGTGCGCCGGCGATCAGCTGCAACACGTCGGCGCAGCCCTTTTCCTCTCCGAGGGCGCGTTCGACCGCCTCTATTTGGCCGCGTATCCGGCGCACCCGGTTAATCAGCTTGGTTTTCTCGCGGATCGTGTGCGCCACCTGACTCTCCATCGACCGGATAGTATACCCCCCTATATTTCACATCACAAGGTAGATCGCGCACTGGGTCCTCATTGGGAAGATCGCCTCAGCGCGAGTTACTCGCCCTGGGTCGTTTTGACCCTTCGCCGCACCGTCGAACAATGACCGCTCTTATGTAGGGTTTCGGATGCCGGCCCTGAGGCGGGCGTAGGTGCGGGGCGGAGGGCCGGCGTCCGAAAGCCTCAAGGGGAGGAAACCGCGGGACGGTGAGCGTCCGGCGCCGCGGGGCGCTATGGGGATTTGGCGCTCGGCGGCGCCGCGCCGGACGGCCGCAGTAGCGCGTTTGCGGATGACGCGAGGGCGTCGGACGGGCCGGGGATCGGCCGATCGGCAGAGGCGGGCGTTTCGGAGGCGAGGAGGCGCGCGACGTTGGTCGCTGCCATCGGCTCGGGCGCGAACGGAGCGGCGCCGGGGCAGGTCCTCGGCGAGCAGAGGTCGGGGATGGCGCGGGTCGGGGCGGCGGTCATGAAGAGTCGATTCCGGCGGATTCGGCGGTGAAGCTGCGAGGAGGAGCGCCACGGGCGAACATCTCGGTGATGCGCATGCGTCCGCCGCAGCAGGGACAGATCCTGGAGCCGGCTTCGGTTGCGGCGGGTTCGGGGCCGGTCGTGGCGCGGCTTGCGTCGGTTTCGGGGCGAGGCCGAGCGGTCGCGTTGGAGGCGGCGATCAGGTCCCGCAGGCGCCCGATGGTTGCGGCGCGTCCGGGGCTGGCGAGGAAGCCGTAGTGTCGGATGCGGTGGAAGCCGCTGGGGAGCACGTGGAGAAGGAAGCGGCGGATGAATTCGCCGGCCGTGAGCGTCATCGGCTTGATCCAGGCCTCGCCGGGGGCCTTGCCGCGGGCGCGATAGTCCTTCCAGCGGAAGGTGACGCCGTTGTCGTCGAGCGCGATGAGCCTGGAATTCGAGATCGCGACGCGGTGGGTGTAGCGGGACAGGTAGCCGAGCACGGCCTTCGGCCCGGCGAACGGCCTCTTGGCGTAGACCACCCACTGGGCGTGGCGCAGCGGCGCGAGGATGGCGTCGAAGGCGGTCTTCTCGCGGAGGGGCGCGAGGTCGCCGAGGAAGACGAGGCGTCCGGCCGCATGCAGGGCGGCGAGCCCTTCGAGGAAGAGCCGGCGGAACAGGCGGGAGAGCACCCGCACGGGCAGGAAGAAGCCGGACTTGCAGGCGGTCCAGCGAGAACCGTCCGGCGACAGGCCGCCGCCGGGAACGATGACGTGGACGTGCGGATGGTGGGTCAGCGCCGAGCCCCAGGTGTGCAGCACGGCGGTGAGGCCGATGCGCGCGCCCAGATGCTTCGGGTCGGCGGCGATCGTGGTCAGCGTCTCGGCGGCGGTCCGGAACAGGAGGTCGTAGACGGCGGCCTTGTTCTGGAACGCGATCGCGCCGATCGACGCCGGTAGGGTGAAGACGACGTGATAGTAGGGAACCGGCAGCAGCTCCGCCTCGCGGTCTTCGAGCCATTGCCGCGCCGCGGCCGCCTGGCACTTCGGGCAATGCCGGTTGCGACAGGAATTGTAGGCGATCCGCTCGTGCGCACAGTCCTCGCAGCGCTCGACGTGTCCGCCGAGCGCGGCGGTGCGACAGGTTTCGATCGCCGACATGACCTTCAACTGGGCGAGGCTGACGTGACCGGCGTTGGCTTCGCGCCACGCCGCCCCGTGAGTGCGAAAGACGTCGGCGACCTCCAGGGCAGGCCGCTGCACGCGACCGTCAGGCGGGCGGCGTTTTCTTCGTCAGCTTGACGTTGAGCCGGTCCAGCGGACTCTTGATGTCGCGGACCGTGCTGACGGCGACGCGGGTGTAGAGCGCCGTCGTCTCGAGCTTCGCGTGCCCGAGCAACGCCTGGATCACGCGAATGTCGACGCCCTGCTCGAGCAGGTGGGTCGCAAAGCTGTGCCGCAGGGTATGGGGCGACACGCGCTTGGAGATTCCAGCCAGGTCTTTGGCGACGGTGACGGCGCGGTTGAGCTGGCGCGGCGTCACTGGATTGATCGGGTTCTGGCCGGGAAAGAGCCAGACCCGCGGCCGCGCCGCCTTCCACCATTCGCGCAGGAGTTCGAGCAGGTGCGGCGACAGCATCACGTCGCGATCCCGCTGACCCTTGCCCTGCTCGACCCTGAGCATCATGCGCCCACTGTCGATGTCGGACACCTTCAGATTCGCGACCTCGGACACCCGGAGGCCCGCGCCGTAGGCGACGCTGAGCGCGGCCTTGTACTTGAGGCCCGGCGCGGCCTGGAGGAGACGCGCCACCTCCTCCTGGCTCAGCACGACGGGCGCCTTGCGCGGCGTGGACACGATCCTCAGAGGGCGAACGAGGTCGGGCCGTTCGAGCGTCTCGGTGAAGAAGAACCGCAACGCGGAGATGGCGGAATTGATCGTCGGCGCGCCGATTTGTTGCTGGGCCATGTGCAGTTGAAAGCGGCGAAGGTCCTCGCTCGTCGCCGTATCCGGAGAACGGCCGAGGAACTTCGTGAACATCCTCACGTGCCGAACGTAGTCCTTCTGAACCTTCTCCTTGAACCGCCGCGCCGTCATGTCCTCGATCATGCGCTGCCGCAACAGGCTGATGGAATGGTCGGACATCGAAAGCTCCTGTCTCGCATGGGGTTGAACCCCACGATCTTGAGACAGGGCCGAGTCTTCCCGTTGTCCTTACACGTACACCCCCTCCGCTCGCTCGCCGCCCATACCGCGCGAGCGGTTTAGTCGTGTGCCGGGCATGTTCAGTAGCTTGGAGGTGAAAGTCCTCTACCCAACCTGATGGAGGTGAAGGGTTAGCGATGCGCAAGGGCTATCGCCGCGAGGCGGGGTCTGAAGGAAGCGCGGAGCAAATGTGCGAGTTGATGGACAAGAACCGGATATGAGGCGCGAGCGTTGGACGAGCGGGCGACGAGTCGCGAAGTCCATATTCATCAAGGACGCGAAGCGTAGATTCGGCAACTGCGCACGGAAGGCGACCGAACTTACCCCGGGAGATCTGCTCCGCGTTCCGATTTCGGAACTGGGGGCGTCGCAAGGCGTCCTGACCGCGGATGCAGAAGTCAGCAGAGGGCATATTAGGCCAAGCAGTCGGCAAGGCTAGTGAGGCACTCCAAAGCCGAAAGGCGGAGAAACAGATAGGCCGAGCCGGGAACGAGGGCCGAAGGCCCGAACGATTGAGAGTGGCGATTAGGACTGACGACTCATGAGCGGAACGCGGCAGAAAACTCTGGGCGAGCAATTG
>DATJRL010000004.1:0-6568 GCA_035504785.1 Caulobacteraceae bacterium | reverse complement strand
CGTCGGAGGACCCGTCGGCGGCATGGAGTACCCGGCGGTCCTCTTCGACGGCGCGGCGGACAAGGGCAAGCGGCTCTTCTATCTCACCGTGCATGAGATCGGGCACACCTACTTCCCCATGGTCGTCGGCACCGACGAGCGGCGCTACGAGTGGATGGACGAGGGCCTCAACACCTTCATCGACACCTATGAGTCCGACGCGTTCCAGGGCGGCGTCTACGGCCCCAAGCGCGACCAGGAATACGCCCCAGGCGCCGGCGCGCCCGCCGACCAGATCGCCGCCCTGATCGCCGACCCCAAGGCGCCGCCGATCATGACGCGGGCCGACTCCATCCCGTTCTCCTACGGGCACCCGATCAGCTACTTCAAGACCGCCTTCGGCCTGCGGCTCCTCCGCGACGACATCCTGGGTCCGGAGCGGTTCGATCTGGCGTTCCGCAAGTTCATCCGCGACTGGGCCTACAAGCATCCGCAGCCCTCGGACTTCTTCCGCGCCATGGACAGCGAGAGCGGAGAGGACCTCTCGTGGTTCTGGCGCGGGTGGTTCTTCCACAACTGGGCGCTCGATCTGGCGATCGACGGCGTGACCTATGTCGATGGCGATCCCGCCAAGGGCGCGCGCATCGCTGTCGGCAATCGTGGCCAACTTGTGCTTCCGACCACGATGAAAATCACCTTCAAGGATGGAACCACGGACGAGCTGGCCATCCCGGCGGAGACCTGGATCCAGTCGGCCAGCCACACCTTCGCCGTGGATAGCCGCCAGCCGATCGCAAGCGTGGTGATCGACCCCGATCATAAGGTTCCGGAGCGCGATCGCGCCGACAGCGCCTGGTCTGCGCCCTGAGCAGGGGGCGTCCTGTTCCGAGCCAACACGGCCCGTGGGCCCGCCGCAAGGCGCGGTGTCCTGCAGATCCGCGCCTCTACTCTCGGCTCATAACATTGCGACCTGGAGATCTAAGCTCGTGTTCGTATCCTTCTTCCCACGACCGCCGCTCTTCTTCCTGTCCGCCATACTTTGGATTGGCGTCAGCGTTCTCATCTGGAGTTTGGGCGCCGAAGACTGGGGTCGCCTCATCGGTCTGGCGCCCCTCGCGGCGGGACGGGAGCCAATCGTCGGCGTGCAGATATTCTGGTCCAGCCCGTTTCTGTGGTTCTATCTTTATTATTGGGCCGCTGTCGGCATCTTTGCGGCCGTCTGGGGACTGATCCAGCCGCACCCGTGGACGCGGTGGTCGATCTGGGGCTCCGCGTTGATCATCTTCATGACCTATCTTCAAGTGCAGGTCAGCGTCGCCATCAACACTTGGTACGGTCCCTTCTACGACCTCGTGCAAGCCGCGCTCGGGCATGAGGGTCATGTGACTCTCGCCGAGTTCTATGGCCAGTTGCTCGTGTTCGCCGAGATCGCGCTCGTGGCGGTGACCGCTGGGGTTCTGACCCTGTTTTTCGCCAGTCACTACGTCTTCCGTTGGCGCACCGCGATGAACGATTTCTACATGTCCCACTGGGGCACGTTGCGGACGGTCGAGGGGGCCTCGCAGCGCATCCAGGAAGACACCATGCGCTTTTCCAGCACGGTGGAGGACCTCGGCGTCAGTCTGGTCAACTCGGTGATGACCCTCATCGCCTTCCTGCCGGTGCTGATGACGCTGTCGACCAGGGTCACGACCCTTCCGCTGGTCGGCCGCGTGCCCCATGCGCTGGTGATGGTCGCGGTATTCTGGTCGCTGTTCGGCACCGCCTTCCTGGCCCTGATCGGCGTCAGGCTGCCGGGCCTGCAGTTTCTCAATCAGCGGGTCGAAGCGGCCTACCGCAAGGAACTCGTCTATGGCGAGGACAATCCCGATCGGGCCCAACCGCCGACCGTGCGGCAACTATTCGCCAACGTCAGGCGCAACTATTTTCGGATCTATTTCAACTACACCTACTTCAATATCGGGCGGATCTTGTACCTGCAGGTCGACAACATCTTCCCCTATATCGTGTTGGCGCCAACCATCGTCGCGGGCGCGATCACCCTTGGCCTTTTGCAACAGATCTTGAACGCCTTCGACCAGGTGCGCTCGTCGTTCCAGTACCTGGTCAACTCCTGGACGACGATCGTCGAGTTGATGTCGATCTATAAGCGCCTGCGCGCGTTCGAGGCGGTCATAACAGGTGAGCCGTTACAGGCGATCGAGGTTGCGTCGTGATTCCATGCGACGCGCGGCGCCGAGTCAGCGCGGCGCCTCTGGCGTGACGAAGACGGTCGCTGCGTCGGGCGCTCCGCCTCCGCCTAGGCAGGGCGCCGGCTTGAACGCGAGGTTGTAGCAGACGTGAACCTCTTGCAATCGGTTCGCGCTGTCGACTTCGACCTCCAGTTCGTCGCGGGCCAATCCTGGATTGCGCGCCAGAAACGCCGCCCGAACTTCGCCGGCGGTCATTGCCTCACCTTTGCCAGGTATCAGGTCTGGCATGATCAGCGTCGCGCGCAGCGCCCTGGCCCTGGCGAAATACGCTTGGGGCGTCGCCCAGGCGCAGGTCCCGTGGGCTTCCCATTCATGTTGGAGAAGCCACCGCGACGGGGTCATGCAGAGATCGGCCCGGAGGGTTGTGGGGTCGACGACAGTCGGCTCGCCACAATAGCGCGGATGGACCTTGTCCGGCCCGTTGGGCCACAGGCCATGCACCGTGAACCCGAAGCGGTTCAGTTTGCACCGAAGCTCGGCGTCGGGGTCTTCCGGGTGAGCGCGGCATACTTCCGGCGACCAGCTGAGCGACAGGAGATAGGAGGCGATAGGCACATCCCGCTGGATCTCCGCCGCCGGGGGCGGCTGGAGGCCAACGGACTCCACCTCCTTCGGAAGCGCACAGCGGACTGCCTCCGCGGCCAGCGAAGCGCGCGGCGTCATCAACGCGACAAAGGCAGAAAGGAGAGCGAACGGCGCCAAGGCGCGCCTAACTCGCCACTGAGCGGAACGGGCAGACGCTCTGGCGGTTGTGATCGGAGTGCGCCAGTTTGGCGGGCGGCGCCGCCTGAAGCCGACGAAGAGGTCGTCCGCGCCGCCGCTAGCGAACATGCAGGTGTCCGACCATGCCGGCATGTCCTGGCAGATCGCAGGCGAACTGGAGTTCGCCGGCCCGCGTGAAGCGCCAGGTCAGCGTCCTGGTCTGACCGGGCCGCAGACTGAGTTCGTTGGCGCCATTCATCTTCATGTCCGGCATCCGGGCCATCTCCAGCCGGTGCTGCGTCTCGAAGGCGGCGTCGCCGATAACGAACTCGTGGGCAAGCTTCCCGCGGTTGGTGACGATGAAACGGATGGTCTCTCCTCTCCGGACCCAAAGGTTGTCCGGCTTGAACCTCGAATCGACGGCGCTAATGGCGACGGTTCGATCGGCCGTGCGACCGGGTTCGCCGAATGCAGCCCATTCCGGCTGGCCCATGTTCATGCCCGGCATGGCGGCCGCGGCGGCTGATGCAGCCGCCAAGGCCAGCAAAGGCGCCAACAGGGTCAGTATCCAACCGCTCGTCCGCATGATGGCTTCCCGATCATGTCGATCCCGGCGCCGAATCGGGCAACGCGTCCTACGCGGGCGATAGGCGATCACCTAGGGAGCCCTTCCCGTCTCTCCCGGAAAGACTTCCCGGACCCGGACTGCGCCTCGCTGTCCAGACGCCCATGGGTAGGGTCAGCACCACCTTGACGCAGTCGCCACGGTGCTGGGCGTCGATGGCCTGGTTGATCTGGTCAAAGGGAAAGGCTTGCACCAGCCTCTCGAGCGGAAGCCGACCGGCCTGCCAATGGTCGATCAGGACCGGCAAGAAGACGTCGGGGTCGCTGTCGCCCTCGATGATCCCGCGAACGGTCTGACCGAAGGTGAGCCCGCTTCCGAAGTCGCCCGGCATGGGCGTGCCGGGCGGCGGAATCCCGACGACGCCGAGCACGCCCTTGGGCGCCAGCGTGGCCATCACGGCGGTCAGGATCTCCGGCCGGCCGGTCGTAGCGAAAGCGTAATCCACCCCTTGTGGCAGGATGGCGCGCACGGCCGCCGCAAGATCGGGACGTTCCGCGGGGTCGATCACATGGGTCGCGCCCAACTGCAGCGCCAAGGCGCGCCGCGACGCGTGCGGCTCGACGACGACAATCGTCCCACAGCCCTGGATCGCCGCCCCCCCACAGACGCGCCGACCGCATCCACGACGCCGGCGCCCTCGTGGCCCAGCACCGCTGGGAGGGTGAACGGCATCGCGCCGTCCCGGGCCACCAGGTCGGTGTGGCACACGCCGACGGCGGCGATGCGCACGCGGGTCTCATCGGCGCGGGGTTCGTCCAACTCGACGGCCTCGATGGAAAACGCGCCGCCAGGGACGTTCGCGAGCGCCGCGCTTATCTGCATGTGTGTCTCCGCCCGTGGGGGTGTGAGGGGCGCTTAGGCTTTCGCGCCGTCGAGAAACTCCGTGAAGCCGGCAGGCGCGTAGGGTCCGACGCAAATCTGTTCGAGCACACCGATGCCGCGGCGGGCCCCGTCGCTGGCCCGCACCACCTGTTGCGTGTGCAGATGCCACGGCTCCAGCGGGTTCAGCTGCCGAGGATCGAAGGACTCGTGGCCCGTCGCCAGTTCGCCTTTCCACATGCCCTGGCCCCACTCAGGGTGGCCGTAGCCCAGGCCCTTCATCTGGAACTTCAGGATGGGCTCCAGCGCGATGGTTCGAACGCCCCCGTCGAGGTCGACCAGGTCGATCTCCGCCGAGCGGGCAAGGCGCGTGCCTGGGTGGTAGCGGACTCGATGCCGCGCGGTGGCCATACGCTGGTCGCGCCCGTCCTCCACGCCGGGAACCTCGGCCTCGCTGGCGTAGAGCGGCGCGACGATGCCTTCGCGCACGAGAGCCTCGCCGTTCTGGCCATCGAAGAAGATGGCGTGGGTGATGTGGTCCTCCCAGAACAGAGGCGCCCACAGGAAGAACGCCCCCCGCCGCGCCTGCGGCGCGCCGCCCGTCTCGGGCTCCCCGACGCCACGCACGCCCCAGGATCGGTCCTTTGTGCCGTGGCAGACCGCCTCCTCGACCTTGATCTCGCCGTCGGGGTCGCGCACGACCCCGCTCCAGCGGCCGAACTGGTCGAAACGCGTGGCGTCCATCGCTCTGCGTGTGCTAGCCCAGAGCGTTTGTCGGGCCTCCTGGATCGCCGCCGTACGGGCGGAGAACGTCAGGTCGCAGGACATGCCGCTGTCATTGTCTTCCAACACGACGCGGGCGCGCTTCATCGGTTCGATGACTTCGATGCGGAACGGCCCCACCTGCATCTCGGTCCGCTCGTTCGGCGCACGGCGCGAGCCGTAGAAGCAGTGCTGTCGCCCGTCCGGCCGCACCACCGAGAAGGCGCAGTCCAGAATGCCGCGATGCGGGTAAACCGCCATGCCGACGCCGAAGTAATACGAGCCATCGTTGGCGTAGCCGTTGAACCAGGTCCGGTCATACACATTGCGGTCGCTGGTCGCCGGGTGGGCGATCGGCTCCGGCGTCTGGTGGATGGGAAAGTCATCGAGCTTGTTCAGCATGGGCGCGCCTCGGGGTGGTCGGTTTCAGTCAATCAAAGCGCTGTCTCATACGCATGCGCCGTGACGTGCGTCCCGAGGAACCGCCAGATCTCGCCGTTGAGAGTCCGGGCCCAGTCGGCGCCGCCGATCTCGGCCGCCTCGATCGCCGCGTGGAGGTCGATCAGCAGCTTCAGCGTCATGTCCGAGCGGGCGGTGAGGTCGCTCACCCGCAGGCTCGGCGCTTCGACCGCAAGCGCCTGGGCGATCCGCGCCGTCATGTCCGCGTCGTCGACATGCAGCGCCGCCTCGCGCAGGATCGGCCGGAGCGCCGTGTGTTCCGAGACCAGTACATCTGCGGCGCGGTCGTAGTCCTGCGCGATCATCCCCAACAGCACGGTTAAATAGCCGAGGTCGCTCGCGGTGTAGGCGTCGCCGGCCTTCGGGATAAGGTCCTGCGCGATGCGGGTGACCAGGTGTCGAATGGCTTCAGAGCCCCTGGGGATCATTTCACCACCCGAACGAAGCGGTGCTTGGAGTGCGGCGAGAGATAGTCGACGAGGATCTGCTGCTGGCGATCGGTCATCAGCCAGCCGGCGATCGCCAGGATCGGCGCCTTGCTGGCGCCGCTATGGAAGTCTTCGCTGGACGATATCCAGATGCCGATGCCCTTGAGCGCGGCGAACACCTGCCACCAACGGAACGCCTCGGGATCGACCTCGAGACCGGCGCTTTCCTCCCAGCAGCGCACCGCCTCCTTGTGCGGCAGCAGCCCGCCGGCACGGTCGGGCTCGTTCCAGCACCATAGCGGGTCAAGAGACCAGGCAAGGTCTTCCAACGGATCGCCGATGTGGGCCATCTCCCAGTCGAGGATCGCCTTGATCTCACCGTCGGGCGAATAGAGGAAGTTGCCGGTTCTGTAGTCGCCATGCACGAGGCTGAGCTTCTGAGCGGGCGGCGGCGGATTGCGGCGCAGCCACCGAACTGCTGCGTGCGCCACCGGGTTCGGGTGCAGTTCGTCGGCTTCGATCACCCCTGACCAGTAGTCGAG
>DATJRL010000003.1:0-9998 GCA_035504785.1 Caulobacteraceae bacterium | reverse complement strand
AAGGCGACGCGCATGATCTCCCGAGCGCGCGGCGCGGCGGCCGACGCGCCCCAGCCGCCGTGCTCGACGAGCACGCTCATGGCGTAGCGGGGATCGTCGGCCGGGGCGAAGGCGATGAACCAGGAGTGGTCGCGCATGTCCCAGGCGCCGGTCGCGCCGTGGGCGCCGATGCCGCCGCTGTAGCCGTGCGACTGGGCGGTGCCGGTCTTGCCGGCCATCATGATCGGCCCGAGATCGAGCTGGGCGGCCCCCGCGGCGGTTCCTTCCGTGACCACGGCCGCCATGGCGTCGCGGATGAAGCCGAGGTGCGTGGGATCGAAGGGCAGCGGCGGCGCCGCCGCGTTCGAGGGCTGCACGACGCCGCCCACCGAGTGCACGAGCCGCGGCATCAGCGCCTTCGAGCCGTTGGCGAGGCGCGAACACATGACGCAGAGCTGCAGCGGATTGACGTTCACATAGCCCTGCCCGATCCCCATGCTGGGCGTCTCGCCTGGGTGCCACACCGGATCGTGCGGGAAGGCGCGGCGCTTGTAAGCGGTGTCGGGAATGAGGCCGGCTCGCTGCTCGCGCGGGTCGAATCCGATGTCGTAACGCTGGCCGAGGCCGAACTGGCGCGCCGTCGCGGCGATCGGATCGGGTCCGCCAATCCGAAGCGCCAGCTGATAGAAGTAGATGTCGCAGGACTTGGCGATGCCGCCCTTCATGTCGAGGGTGCCGTGCGCCTCGTCGCAGTGCCAGGGCCGGCCGCCCCAGAACCAGACCTTGTTGCAGGTGTAGGTGGTGGAGGTGGGTATCCCCATCTGCAGCGCGGTGAGCGCCACCATGGTCTTGAACGTCGAGCCCGGAGGATAGGTCGCCCCGATCGCCTTGTTGAGCAGCGGCTTGCGCTCGTAGGTCGCGAGTTCGTGGTACTCGGGGGCCGTCAGACCCTTGACGAAGCGGTTGGCGTCGAAGCTCGGCGAGGAGAAAAAGCAGAGCACGTTGCCGGACCGGCAATCCATCATCACCGCCGCGCCGCTCTCGGCCCCGAACACCTCCAGCGCGCGGTTCTGGACGTCGGCGTCGAGGGTGAGCTGGAGCGTCTCGCCCGGCGTCGAGGGGATGTCGCCGCCGGGGTCCTCGCGCACCACCCGGCCCTTGACGTCGACCTCGACCTTCTTCGCCCCCGCCTTGCCCCGCATGGGCAGATCGAAGGTCTTCTCGATGCCCGCCTTGCCGATCCGGAATCCGGGGTTGAGCAGGATAGGGTCGGAGTTCGGCCCGTCCTTGGTGACGTCGGTCTTGGACACCTTGCCGACGTAGCCGATCACGTGGGCGAAGGCCGCCGGGTAGGCGTAGACGCGGATGTCGCCCATGTCGGCGGTGACGCCGGGCAGTTCGGGCGTCCGCACGTTGATGCGGGAGAACTCCTCCCAGGTGAGGTCTTCCAGCACCGTCACCGGCGCATGCCGCGGCGCGTCGTCGATGTCGTCGATCAGCCGGGCGCGGTGGGCGTCATCGAGCGGAACGAGCCTTTGCAGATTGTCGAGCACCGCATCGACGTCGGTTTTCTCGTCGCGGCTGACGTAGAGGCGGAAATCCGGGCGGTTCGACGCCAGCACGACGCCGTCGCGATCCAGGATCAGCCCGCGCGGCGGCGGCTGCAAGCGCGACTGGAACTGGTTGTCCAGCGAGAGGGTCTTGTACTTGTCGGCTTCGACCAGCTGCAGGGCGGCCAGACGCACGCCCAGCGCCGCCAGGCCCAGACCCGCGACGCCGCCCATCACGAACGCGCGGCGGTTGAAGACGCCCTGCCGCTCGTTGACTTCGTCGAAGTAGATCTTCGGGTTCATCTGAAGCGCACGTCCGCGTCTTCATACCGCCGCACGAGCCACCAGGCGAAGGGGAAGAGCAGCAGGGTCGCCAAATATTGCCAGCCTGTGGCCAAAAGGCTCGGGGCGTCGCCAGAGCCCATGGTCATGAGGGCGTAGCCGAGACCGAAGGCGGCGGCGGTGGTGGCGCCGTAGGAGGCCCACATGACGATCATGTCCTGACCCGTGATCAGGCGGCGCGCCGCCAGCACCGTCGCGTAGGCGGCGAGCAGGCAGAGCGGCCACAGCCCCTGCGGCCCGCCCCAGATCACGTCGAGGAACAGCCCGAGCAGCAGCAGGGTGAAGGGCGGCAGCACCGACGGGCGGATCAGCGCCCAGGCGAAGGCCAGCGCCAGAGGAAGCACCGGTTCGGGCAAGGCGAAACCGAAGATCCGGATCGGCGCCCCCAACAGCACCGTCGCGCCGACGGCGATCAGAGACGGGATTCCGAGCCAGCCGAACGGGCTCAGCGGGCGCGTCGCGCCGATGGTCGGAGCGGTCATGGCTGGGACGCGGCCGCCGCGGGTTTCGCATGCGCCGGCTTGGGCTTGGCCGCGGCCGCCGCTTTCACCGACGACGCCAGCGTCTTGGCCGCAACCGGCGCCGTCCCGGCGCTCTTGCGGGCGTTGAGCCTCGCGCCCTGCCCGCCGGGCTTGACGGCCGACTTTTCCGCGCGCGGCGCCAAGGCGTTGGTGGCCGTGGGCGCTAGGATCGACTGACTGGGCTCCTCGGTCATCGCCGTGGGCAGATCCTTCGGCGTCAGCGCCCGCTCGTCGGTAAGCTGGGCGAAGTCGGTGAAGAGCAGGATCTGAACGTAGTCGATCGGCGCCGCGTCGCTGTCGAGCTGTACGCGCCAGCCGCCGTCGAAGCCGCGCACCACCGTGCCCACCGGCAGACCGCGCGGGAAGACGCCGCCGTCGCCGGACGTCAGTACGCGGTCGCCTTCCCTCAGGTCCATGGCCGAGCGGATGTAGTCGAGCTTGGGCGAGTCGCCTCCGTCGCCCGCGAGGATCGCGCGCCCGTTGGTCCGCACGAGCAACACCGGCGTGCGGCTCTCGGCGTCGGTGAGCAGCAGCACCCGGCTCACGTGGTCCGACACGCCGACGATCCGCCCGACCAGACCGTGTTCGGACAGCACGGGATTGCCTTCGGTCACCCCGTGGTCGCGGCCGACGTTGGCGAGGCGCGTGTTGGCGAAAGGCCCGCGCGAATCGAAGATCGTCTCCGCCGCCACGTGCGGCAGCGGCGGATCGGTGCGGATGTCGAGCACGGCGCGCAGCCGCTGGTTCTCGACCTGCACGGCCGCCAGCGTGTCGCGCAGTTGCTGCGCCTGCGCGAGTTCGGCCCTCAGTCGCCGATTGTCGGACACGGCATCGAAGTAGCCGCGGACGTAGTCGAGGCCGCTATGGGTCCAGCGCACCGGAGCGGAGATCGTCCCGCCGACCGGGCCGGCGACAGCGTCGACGGCGCGACGCGCGGTATCGTAGGCGCCCGCCTTCATCGTCTCGCGCCGGTCGCCCAGCAGGAGCGCGGCCGCAATGATCGCGGCGATGACGAGCGCGGCCGCGGCCGACCACGTCAGCGGTACCCGGATATCGCCAAACGGACCATCCCGCAGGGACAATCACCGCCTCCCAGAGCCCCCGCTCTGCCGAATCGAGAGCCTAAACCTACGCGAACGTCGATTCGAGTATGCCCTTGGTCCATTTGGGGTGCTCGAGCACTTTGCCGCAGCCCAGGGCGACGCAGGACAGTGGGTCGTCGGCCACCGTGACCGGCAGGCCGGTGTGGTCGCGGATCTCGAGGTCGAGACCGCGCAGCAGCGCGCCGCCGCCGGTGAGCATGATGCCCTTGTCGGCGATGTCGGCCGCGAGTTCCGGCGGGGTGGCCTCCAGCGCCACCTTCACCGCCTCGACGATCTGGGCCACCGGCTCTGCCACCGCATCGGCGGCCTGCTTCTCGGAGATGCGCACTTCGCGCGGCACGCCCTGCATCAGGTCGCGGCCCTTGACGTCGATCGCCAGGCCATGCCCGTCCTCGGGCGAGCGGGCGGTGCCGATCTCTTTCTTGATCCGCTCGGCCGTAGTCTCGCCGATCAGCAGATTATGGTGGCGGCGCATGTAGCTGATGATGGCCTCGTCCATGCGGTCGCCGCCGACGCGTTCGGAGCGGGTGTAGACGATGCCCGAGAGCGAGAGCACCGCCACCTCGGTGGTGCCGCCGCCGATATCGACCACCATCGAACCGGTCGGCTCGTGGATCGGCAGGCCGGCGCCGATGGCCGCCGCCATCGGCTCGTCGATCAGACCGACGCGACGCGCGCCGGCGTTGAGGCAGCTGTCGTTGATCGCCCGGCGCTCCACCGCGGTCGCGCCCGACGGCACGCACACGATCACCTTGGGGTTGGTGAAGCCGCGACGGTTATGCACCTTGCGGATGAAATGCTTGATCATCTCCTCGGCGACTTCGAAGTCGGCGATGACTCCGTCGCGCATGGGGCGGATCGCCTCCATGTGCCCCGGCGTACGGCCGAGCATCATCTTGGCCTCGATGCCGACGGCGTGGACCTGCTTGCGGCCGCCGACATTGCGCAGCGCCACGACCGACGGCTCGTTGAGCACGATGCCGCGCCCCTTCATGTAGATCAGGGTATTGGCGGTGCCGAGGTCAATGGCGATGTCGTTGGAGATGACACCGAAGAGGGACGAGAACATTCCGGACTCTGATGGAAAGAGGGCTGAAGAACGCGCAAGCTCGTCCTTCAAGCCTAAGGTCGCGTTTGGCGGCGCCCCCTCCGACGCCGGCACTGCGCCCAGACCCGTAAGGCCTAGCGGACATGTCCGGGTGTGCCTTGATGCGCCCCCGATTGCAAGCACGCAATCGGCGGCCTGTGAGTCGCAGGCGCAGCGCCTTAGCCGAGCGCCGCGAGGACGACGCCGCAGGCGGCGATGACGCCCGCGGCCCACTGCCACGGCATGAGACGTTCACGGAAGACGTTGCGGCCCGCCAGCGCCGCCATCGGCATTTCCACCATGCCGACCGCCCTCACCGGCCCCGCCGCCGCGAAGGCCAGCGCCGTGAACCATCCGAGCGAGGCGACGGCGCCGCAGAGGCCGGCGGCCAGCGACTGGCGCCAGCTGGCGAGCACCGCCCTCAGCGCCTGTGGCCGCATCGCCGCCAGGACCGCGGTGAGCGCGGCCGACTGCAGCGCCTGGGCGATGGTCACGCTGGTGATGGCGGCGAACGCCCGATGCGCCGGTTCGAGGGCCAGCTCGGCGTGCCGGAAGGCGTTGAGCGAGAAGCCGAAGCAGATGCCGGAGATCAACCCGAACAGCGCGCCGCTCAGCGGCCGCGGACCGCCGGCGCCCTTGGGCCAGGTCAGCACCGCAAGGCCCGCCGTGGTCAGGCCGACGCCGAACCAGGCGGCGGGCGCGAGCCGGTCGTGGAAGACCACCAGGCCCATGATCGCCGAGAGCGGCAGCGAGCTCTGCTGCAAGGCGGCGCCGATGGCGAAGCCAGCCCGGCGCATGCCCACCAGCAGCGCCGCCGAGGCCAGCAGTTGGCTGAGCGCGCCGGCGGAGACGGCCAGCCAGAACGTCGCCCCGAACCGCGGCGCGGCGCCCGGATCGAGCGCGGCGATGGTCGCCCATATCGCCAGCGAAAACGGCAGCCCGAACAGGAACCGCACCAGCGTCGCGCCCCAAGGTCCGGCGTCCCCCAGCAGACCGCGCTGCAGGGCGTTGCGCGCGACCTGAAAGCCGGCCGCGCCGATGGTGATGGGGATCCAGAACATGGGAGCGCGCTATCTTCCCCCTCTGGGGGAAGCGGCCCTCGGACTTGTTCCGGGGGCTGCAGGGGGCCTCTGGCGCCGAAGACTCTCCGTCGGTGGCCCCCTGCGTCTCGGCGCCTGCGCGCCGAGACGCTTCCCCCAGAAGGGGAAGATCGAAAGCCTAGAACCCGCTGGCCACGATGGGCGCCGGCGCGGACTTTTCCTTGCGCGCGGAGAGGTTGTTGAGCGCGTTGACGTAGGCCATGGCGCTGGCGGTGAGGGTGTCGGTGTCGGCCGCCTGACCGGTGGCGATGCGGCCTTCCTCCTCGAGCCGCACCGAGACCTGCGCCTGGGCGTCGGTGCCCTCGGTCACCGCGTGCACCTGGAAGAGCCGCAGCACGGCGGCATGGGGCGCGACCTCGTGGATGGCGTTGAACACCGCGTCCACCGGCCCGTCGCCGGTGGCCGTCGCCGAGCGCTCCTCGCCGTCGACAACGAGCGTGAGCTGGGCCTCCTGCGGCCCTTCGGTGCCGGCGATGACGCGCAACGACTTCACCTGGATGCGATCGGCGCCCCGGGCCAGGGCGTCGTCGACCAGGGCGACGATGTCGTCGTCGAAAACGTGCTTCTTCTTGTCAGCCAGGTCCTTGAAGCGGCCGAAGGCTTCGTTGAGGGCGTTCTGGCCGAGGTCGTAGCCCAGGGCCTTGAGCTTCTCCCGGAAGGCGTGGCGGCCAGAATGCTTGCCCATGACCAGGTTGGAGCCGCCCTGCCCCACGTCCTCCGGCCTCATGATCTCGTAGGTCTCGGCGTTCTTCAGAACCCCGTCCTGGTGGATGCCGGCTTCGTGGGCGAAGGCGTTCTTGCCGACGATGGCCTTGTTGAACTGCACCGGGAAACCGGTGATGGCCGAGACGTACCGGCTGGCTCGGGTGATGTGCTCGGTCACGATGCGGGTGGGGAACGGCAGGCGGTCCTGACGCACGCGCAGCGCCATCACCACTTCTTCGAGCGCGGCGTTGCCGGCCCGCTCGCCGATGCCGTTGACGGCCACCTCCACCTGCCGCGCTCCGGCCTGCACGGCCGAGAGGCTGTTGGCGACGGCGAGGCCCAGGTCGTTATGGCAGTGAGCTGAGAACACCACCCCGTCGGCGCCCGGCACCCTCTCGATCAGGTCGCGGAACAGTTCGGAATACTCGCTCGGATAGGTGTAGCCGACGGTGTCCGGCAGGTTGATGGTCCTGGCGCCGGCCTTGATCGCCGCCTCGACGCAGCGGGCGAGGAAGTCGCGCTCGGTGCGGGTGGCGTCCTGGGCCGACCACTCGACATCGTCGCAGAGGTTGCGGGCGTGGGTGACGGACCCCACGACAGAGTTCAGCACGTCGTCCTGGCTCATGCGCAGGATGTAGTCGCGGTGCTGCGGGCTGGTGGACAGGAAGGTGTGGATGCGGCCGCGCCTGGCCGGCCGGATCGCCTCGGCGCAGCGTTCGATGTCGGCGACGCCGGCGCGGGCGAGGCCGCAGACGGTGCTCTCGGTGACGATCTTGGCGATCTCGCGCACCGCCTCGAAGTCGCCGTTGGAGGCGATCGGGAAGCCGGCCTCGATGACGTCGACCCCCATTTCCTCGAGGATCTTGGCGAGCTCCATCTTCTCGTCGAACGACATGGAGGCGCCCGGCGACTGCTCGCCATCGCGCATGGTGGTGTCGAAGATGATGACGCGGTTCTTGTCGGCGTCGCCATCGGATCGGGGGGATGTCATGGGAGTGTCTCTTCGCGAAGGTTGGGGTTGGGCGGCGGGTTGTCCCCTGTGCGCCCGGCCCGCGAAGAACGCGCAGCCTAAGAGAGCGCCCAGGGGCGGCTAAGCCCCAGCGAAAGGAGTTCAAGGCGGTCGCGGCGATTGCGCATCGTCGGGGCGTGTACCGTGATCCGCGGAGTGCGGCAAGCGCGGCGTCACGCCGCCCTAGTCTCAATTCATGGTTCGCTCTGTCGCGTCGCGCCACCCCATGTGGCCCGCGAACAGCTCGAAACACGGAACGCAGACCCACTCGTACTCGGCCCCGCGCGGATATTCGTCGGTGGTGGCGGAGCCCTCGTGCACGGCGTCCTCGGCGCCTGCGTCAGGCTCCGTCAGCTTCTGCCAGCATGCTACACAATGGTCGTGCTCCCACGCTGAACTGTAAGCCCGGTACGTTTTCTGAACAAAGGTCACCCCGCGGAGATACTCCTGGGCCTCAAGTCGCTCCAGGCGCCAGTCCTTAGTCATGCCGCGGCCACTGACGCGCGGTCGATGGCCGCGAACTCGTCGTCGGTCAGCGACCAGGTCGTCGCCGCGACGATCTCCTTGGCGTGTTCGGCCCTCGAGGTGCCAGGGATCGGGACCACGTGCGGGTCGCGGCGCAGCATCCAGGCGAGGGCGGCCTGGGCGGCGCTGGCCTGGTGGGCCTGGCCGACCTCGGCGAGGGTCCGTTGCAGCTCGACCAGCTTGGCGTTGGCGCCGTCCGTGGACCCCGAGGCGAGGCGTCCGCGCCCCAGCGGGAAATAGGCCACCAACGCCACGTCGAGTTCGCGACAGGCGTCGAGCACGCCGTTCCGCTCCGGTTGGCGATGCAGCAGGCTGTAGTGCACCTCGTTGGCGGCCAGCGCGATGTTCGACTTGGCCAGCCGATCGGCCACGCGTCGCATCCCGGTCGCGCCGAAGTTGCTGACGCCAACCGCCTTCGCCTTGCCGCTCTTCACCGCCTCCGCGAGGCCGTCGGCGAAGCGCTCCGGGCTGACGAACGGGAACGGGAAGTGGACGTAGTAGAGATCGATGGTCGCCAGCCCCAGCCGGGCCAGCGTGGCGTCCAGCGCCGTGAGCAAGGCGCGGGGCGGCGTGCGGCCGACGAACGGCATGAACTTGCTGGCCACCTTCACCGGCCGGCCGTCGGCCTGGCGGCAGGCGGCCAGCGCCCGCTCGGATTCGCCCCAGAAGTAGACCTCGGCGGTGTCGAAGAAGTCGACGCCGCCGTCGAGCAGCGCCCTGTAGGCCCCGATGCGCGAGGTTCCGTGCCGCCACGCATTGGTCCCCACCCCCACGGCCGAGACTTCGAGACCGGACTTGCCGAGGGGGCGCCTGGGGACGACGGTCATGACCTCAGAACTTCTGGAGCAGGCCGCAGCCGCCGTTGACGTGGCTGTTCTCGGAGTTTTCGGCGCAATGCAGCGTGCCGCACCCGGCGAGCAGCGCCAGGACCAAGACCGCCAAACTCAGCCTTATCGACATTTGCGGATCCCTCCTCGCTGCGGCCTGCGACGTCTACCACAGCTCCATAAGGCGCCTACCGCAGCGCCGCTTCAAGGCGTCCCATCGCTTCGGCGAGCGCCGCCGGCGCGCGGCAGACGCAGGCGCGCAGGAAGGTCTCGGCGCCGGGGCCGAAGAAGGCGCCGGGCGCAAGGCCGACGCCGGTGCGCCGCAGGATCTCGAGGCAGGCGGCGCGGGAGTCGGCCATGCCGTCGATCTCGAAGAACGCGTACATGCCGGCGCGCGGCCGCGGCCCCAGCCTCGCACGCGGAAGCCGCTCCAGCGCGTCGCAGACGATGCCCATGCCGGCCTCGCAGTAATCCCGCATCCGGGCGACGAACGGCTCGCCCTCGCGGATCGCCGCCACGCCGGCGTGCTGCAGGAAGGTGGCGACGCCGCTGGTGGTGTACTGGGTCATCATCGCCAAGGTCGGCTCGATCGACGGCGGGTGGGTCATCCAGCCGAGCCGCCAGCCGGTCATCGCCCACGACTTGGAGAAGCTGTTGATGACGATAAGCCGGTCCTCGGGCTCGGCGATATCGAGGATGGTGGGCGCGCTGCGAACGCCGAAGGCGAGGCGGTTGTAGACCTCGTCGGCGAACACCCAGACGCCGCGCTCGCGGCAGATCCGCAGCATCTCGGCCTGAGTCTCCATGGGGATCACCACCCCGGTCGGATTGCCCGGCGAGGCGAAGAACACGGCGCGGGTGCGCGAGGTCATCGCCGCCGTCAGCCGCTCCGGGTCGAACGTCCAGCCGCCCTGGCCATGATCCATCCGCGCCCGCCGCACTTCGACGCCCACCAACTGCGCCATCCCGGCCGTGTTCGGCCAGACCGGGTCGATCACCACGATGTCGTCGCCGGGCTCGCAGGCGAGCTGGATCGCCAGCATGATGGCGTTCATGCCGCTGGCGGTGACGGTGATCCGCTCCGGCCCGATCGGCCGCGCGCCGAGGCCGGTGAGGTAATCCGCCAGCGCCTCCCGAAGCTCGCGGACGCCGTTCTGGCGCGTGTAGAACACGTGCCCGGCCGCGACTGCGCGCGCCATCGCCTCGCCGATGAACGCCGGCGCCGGAACGTCACCCTCGCCGAACCACAA
>DATJRL010000002.1:0-5390 GCA_035504785.1 Caulobacteraceae bacterium | reverse complement strand
CTCCATGACCTCCGGGGGCGGCGCCTGGGACAACGCGAAGAAGCTGATCGAGGAGGGTCACCACGGCGGCAAGGGCTCGGAGGCTCACAAGGCCGCCGTGACCGGCGACACCGTCGGCGACCCCTACAAGGACACCGCCGGCCCCGCGGTGAACCCGATGATCAAGATCACCAACATCGTCGCGCTGCTGCTCCTGGCGGTGCTGGCGCGCGGGATGATCAAGTAGGATGGCCGCTCCTCCCCCGCTTGTCGCCGGGGAGGAGCTAGGTCAGTGCTGGTCGCCCGGGTGGCTGCCAGGGGTGATGTTGTCGTCGGGCGGCAGCACCGAGCCGGCGCCGATCGAGCCGATCAGCTGCTCCAGGACCGTCATCTCGCGGCCCCGGGTCGGGGTCTCGCGCGGGCTGTAGTTGATGACCCGGCCGTCGGCGAGGGTGAAGGTGTCGACCTCCTTCACCTGCTGGGTGTCGTGGTCGAAGGCGATCGCGACCACGTTCCGGGCGATGATCTTCGGCTGGTAGAACGACGTCTGAGTGCGGATCTGCGACATATAGAACCAGATGTCCTTGTCGAAGGTAGACGTCGCGGTGGGGGACCCGAGCTTCGCCAGCACGGTCGACCGGGTGTCCTGTCCGACCTTCACATCGGCGGGTCGCTGGTCGATCGCCTGGAAGCCCTGGTAGCTGGACACCGGCGAGCACGCGGCCACCCCGGCCAGACCGGCGGCGAGCGCGACAAAAGCAGCCTTGCGAAGCATTGAGACGTTCCCTAGCACCCGGCGGCCTTTGACCTATCGCCCGCGGCCTTCTAGTGCAATGCCCCCGCCCTGCGGCGAAACCGAGACGCGCCCCTGTTCATGTTCCTCGATCGCTTCCTGAAGCCCGGTACGGGCCGGCGCGCCGGCCAGCGGTTGTACGCCGCGACCGTCGCCCAGGCGCGGCAGCCGGCGCTCTACGAAGCGATGGGCGCGCCCGACACGCCCGACGGGCGCTTCGAGATCTACACGCTGCACGTCCTGCTGCTGATCGAGCGCCTGCGCGCCGAGGGCCGGCTCGCGAGTCCGGTCTCGCAGGCGCTGTTCGACGCTTACCTCGGCGGGCTCGACCATGGGCTGCGCGAGCTGGCGGTGGGGGATCTGTCGGTCGGCAAGACCATGCGCAAACTGGGCGAGGCCTTTTACGGTCGCGGCAAGGCGCTGGACATGGCGATCGGCAGGTTGCCGGACCGCGGCGAACTCGAGGCCCTGCTGGCTCGCACCGTGCTTTCGGGACGCGCCGAGGCGGACCCGGCGCCACTGATGCGCTATGTGCTGGCCCAGCGACAGGCCTTGGCCGCGACGCCCGCCGAGCGCCTGCTGGCCGGCGAGGCCGACTGGGGCGGCGCCGAACCCGCAGAGACCCGGCCTTGCCTGTGAACGCGCGGCATAGCTATCGTCCGACCCAGACCACGTCGAGGCGGCTGAGGGGAGCTTGCTAGGGCCGTGTCCCAACCCTTGGTGATCTCGATCGACGCGATGGGAGGCGACCACGGGCCGAGCGTCGTGGCGCCGGGCGTGGCCCGCGCCGTGAAGGACGGCCTCGCCGCCAGGTTCCTGCTTCACGGCGATCCGGCGGCGCTGGAAGCCGCGCTCGCCAGGCTGCCGACCATCGCCGGACGGGTGGAGATTCGGCCCGCCGAGCGCGTGATCGGCGCCGACGAGAAGCCGGCCCAGGCCATGCGCCGGGGCAAGGGCTCCAGCATGTGGAACGCGGTCGAGAGCGTGAAGGCCGGCGAGGCGGCCGCCTGCGTCTCCGCCGGCAACACCGGCGCGCTGATGGCGATCTCCAAGCTGGCGCTGCGCATGACCTCGGGCATGGAGCGGCCGGCGCTCGTGGTCAGCTGGCCGACGCCGCGCGGCCATACGGCGGTGCTCGACGTGGGCGCCAACATCTCCTGCGACGCCCGCCGGCTGGTGGAGTTCGCGATCATGGGCGCGGCCTTCCACCACGCCGTGCACGGCTCCAGGCGCGCCACGGTGGGGTTGCTCAACGTGGGCTCGGAAGACGAAAAGGGCCACGAGGAGGTGCGCGAGGCCAACCGGATCCTGCGGGAGATGACGCTGGAGCTGGACTATGTGGGCTTCGTCGAAGGCGACGACATCCCCAAGGGGTCGGTCGACGTCGTGGTCACCGACGGCTTCACCGGCAATGTGGCGCTGAAGACGGGCGAGGGCCTGGCGCGCTACTTCCGGGGCGAACTGCGGCGGACCTTCTCGTCCGGCCCGTTCGCGCAGCTGGGCGCGGCCATCGCATCGACGGCGCTGCGGCGCATGGCCGAACGGCTGGATGCGCCCAACGGCGGGCCTTTCCTCGGACTGAACGGGATTGTAGTCAAAAGCCATGGGGGCGCGGACGCCCGGGGATTCGCCACCGCTATTCGCCTGGCCGCCGGTCTTGCCACGAGCGACTTCGTGGCGCAGATCGACCGGAACTTGCGGGCGATGACGGCGGCCATGCCCACAACCAACGACATGGCCGGGGAAAGAACCAAGGCGTGAGCTCCAATCTACGTAGCGTCGTCACCGGCGTAGGCGACTATCTGCCGGCGCGCATCGTCTCAAACGACGATCTCGCCAAGATAGTGGAGACCAGCGACGAGTGGATCCGCGAGCGCACCGGCATCCGCGAGCGGCGCCAGGCGGCCGAGGGCGAGACGACCTCCGATCTGGCCAACCACGCCGCCGCCAAGGCGCTGGCCGCCGCGGGCCGCACGCCCGCCGACGTCGACTTGATCGTCGTCGCCACCACCACGCCGGACCTGACCTTTCCCGCGGCCGCCACCATGGTCCAGCGCAAGCTGGGCGCGCCGATCGGCATCGCCTTCGATGTCCAGGCGGTCTGCTCGGGTTTCGTCTACGCCCTGGCTGTCGTGGACAATTTCGTGGCCCGCGGTCAGTCGAAGTGCGCGCTGGTCATCGGCGCCGAGACCATGACCCGGCTGATGGACTGGACCGACCGCGCGACCTGCGTGCTCTTCGGCGACGGCGCCGGCGCGGTGGTGCTGGAGCCGCGCGCGCAGCAGGGCGCCACCAGCGACCGGGGCATCCTGGGCGTGGCCCTGCGCGCCGACGGCGCCAAGCAGGACCTGCTCTATGTCGACGGCGGCCCCTCGACCACCGGGACCACCGGCAAGCTCCGCATGCAGGGCAACCAGGTGTTCCGGCACGCGGTGGTCAACATCTCCGAGGCGGTGCTGGCCGCGGCCAAGACGGCGGGCGTGTCGCTCTCGGAAGTTGACTGGTTCATCCCTCACCAGGCCAACCAGCGCATCCTGGAGGGCGTGGCCCGGCGGCTGGGCATCGACGCCTCCCGGGTGATCTCGACCGTGGCGGAGCACGCCAACACCTCGGCCGCCTCGATTCCGCTGGCCATGGCCAAGGCGATCGAGGACGGGCGGATCAAGCCCGGGCAGCTCCTGCTGATGGAGGCGATGGGCGGCGGGCTGACATGGGGCGCGGCGGTCGTCCGTCTTTAGACGGCGAAGTTATGTTCCCACGAAGTCTTTGACTTGACGAAACAATCGCGACATGAACCCTTTGTCTCGTGACGGGGGCGAGTGACGATCGATGAAAGGCCGGACTTTGACGCGGGCGGACCTCTGCGAGGCTGTCCATGAGGAGGTGGGTCTGACGCGCCAGGACTGCGCGGGCCTCGTCGAGCGCACCCTCGATCTTGTGTCCGAGGCCCTGGAGCGGGGCAAGACCGTGAAGCTGTCGGGTTTCGGCGTCTTCCAGGTGCGCGCCAAGCGCGAGCGCATGGGACGCAATCCCAAGACCGGCGAGCCGGCCGCCATCGACCCGCGCCGGGTGATCGCCTTTCGCGCCTCGCTGGTGATGAAGGCGCGGATCGACCGCGCGCGGTCCAAGTAAGCCGTCCAGATGACCAAGGGTCCGGAGGCATTTCGCAGCATCTCCGAGGCCGCCGGCGAACTGGGCGTGCCTCAGCACGTGCTGCGCTTCTGGGAGACCAAGTTCTCGTTCGTGCGGCCGATGAAGCGCGCGGGCGGCCGCCGGTTCTACCGCCCGCAGGACATCGCGGTGCTGGCCGAGGTGCGGCGGCTGCTGCACGAGGAAGGCTACACCATCAAGGGCGTGCAGAAGCTGCACCGCGAACTGGGCGCCCGCAACTTCGTCGCCGGCCCGAAGCCCAACGGCAAGCCCCGGCCCGAACTCGACCTGCCGCCAGGCCCGCTGGGCCCCGACGCCCGCCGCCGCCTCGCCGCCATCCTGGACGAGCTGACGTCGGTGAAGGCGCGCCTCGACCGGCTGCTTAGCGAACCCTGACGCATAGCGGCTTTTCGCTTGCGCCGCCCGCAACCGGTGAATCGCGCCGACCGCGGCTTGACGGCGATTTCACCGATAATCACCGATATTGCCGGTCCCCGCCCGCGCCGCGGACACGCGGCCGCACGCCTCTTGGAGCCGGAAACTGTTGTTTCCAGGCAACAATGCTAACCTGAACGATGTCAAAGACCGCGCCGCCTCAGGCGTTACCTACAGAAATGGTGCGATTCCGAGCCGCGTCAACCCTGCCAGCCGCTCTAGGCCGTCACCCCGGACGTCCCGCAGGGCTACGGCATTCACACAACTCTCGCCGAAGCGGGAGTTGGAATCCTTCTCCCCCTGCGGGAGAAGGTGTCGGCGAAGCCGACGGATGAGGGGTCGATCTGATTTCTCCAATTTACACAATGGCTTAGTCTGGACGTGCCGGCGCGACCCCTCATCCGGCGGGCATCCGCCCGCCACCTTCTCCCGCAGGGGGGCTGTTGCAAAACTCCCCTCCCCCCTGCGGGGAGGGGTCGGGGGTGGGGGTGCGAGCACGACTGCCTGCCGTCAGGACTCGGAGATTCCCAAGCCGAATCAACGACGATCGAGCTGACACCCCCATCCCCAACCCTTCCCCGCAAGGGGGAAGGGAGCTTTCAGAGCGATCTCATCGAATTGCGCAACAGGCCCGCAAGGGGAGAAGGGCGTTAGGACCGCGATTAAGATATTGAAATTGCTGGCGGTCTTCAGATGTGTGAATGCCGTAGCCCGCAAGGCCGATCCGGGGCCGGACCATCCGGTTCCTAGACGAACTCCAGCTTGGTGGCGGCGGCCCGGCTCGGCGCGTCCTCACGGCCGCTTGGCCGGGGTGACGACGAAGAGTGACGCATTGTGAGCGCAACTTTGTTGCCCCGTGGAGCGAAACCTGACGCATTGCGGCTATGGCCCCGCGTCCCTATAAGACCGCTCCCGCGAAGGGGTCTCGGAGCGTAGCGCAGCCTGGTAGCGCACTTGACTGGGGGTCAAGGGGTCGTGGGTTCGAATCCCGCCGCTCCGACCATTTCGCGGCGCGTGAGTCCCGGCGTATAGC
>DATJRL010000001.1:0-6410 GCA_035504785.1 Caulobacteraceae bacterium | reverse complement strand
GGACCGGCTTCTCGTCACCGAGAGCGGGATCGCCACACCGGCCGACGTGGCCCGGCTCGCGGCCGCCGGCGCAGGCGCGATGCTGGTCGGCGAGAGCCTGATGCGGCAGCCCGACGTCGCCGCCGCGACCCGAGCGCTTCTCGCCTAGAGCACGATGGGGTCAGGCGGAATCGCCTGACTCCTGACCGCTTTCGAGCGCGTGGAAAGGTCATTTGGCCTGACGGCCCGGTGACGTGAACGGCACATGGCGGGGATTTTTGAGATCGAGGAAGATGCGGCCGACGGGTACGGGGTCAGTGAGAATCCGCATCGTGGTAGTCTCATCGCTTGCCCCGGGCGTATCATCCGCAAGCTCGGCCGAAAGGACCCTCATCCTTTGGACGACAGACCACAGGTTGACCAGTTCCGAGACCTCGCCCGCCAATTGGAGACGGACGACGACGAAGCGCGGTTTAACGAGCGGCTGAAGAAGCTCGCGAAGGCAAAGGCTGGAGTGCCCGCGAATACCAAAGGTCCAGCAAAAAAGGGCGGCTGGTAGTGCTCGCTGCGGTCAGCAGTCCTGCTCGGAGCGTCGAAATAACGCTTACAGTCGCTGCGGCCTCCCTTTTTCTTTGGGTGCTTACCGTCGCGACTCACTGGTTCCCACTATGGCCCATCCTCGCCTTAGTGGCTGACCTTGTATGGGGATTTTTGACCATCTTATCGATCTCCATTCATGGTCGTCGCGGTCTTTGGACGCTGTTGGGAGCGCCGATCGTTCTTTGCCCATTCGTGATCGCGGCAATCCTCATCATGACCTGTCGCAACGACTGTCTATAGATCCGCCGGACAGCTCCCAGCCGGCGATTCGCAACGTATATAATCGCCTGAATCGTGCTCTAAATTCAACGGTATAGAGCTTGATTCAGAGTTCAGATCGCTTCGATCTGAACGCATCAAGCTCTAACGATCGGCGGTCGGGATCAGGACCGCCGCGCCGTTCAAGCGCCCGGCGCGGAGATCCGCCAGCGCGTCGTTCGCCGCCGACAACGGGTAGAGCGTCACTTCGGTGCGCACGCCGGCCCGGGGCGCGACCTCCAGGAAGGCGTGGGCGTCGTCGCGGGTCAGGTTCGCCACGGAAACCAGCTGCCGCTCGCCCCACAGAATTTCATAGGGGAAGGAGGGAATGTCGCTCATGTGGATGCCGCCGCAGACGACTCGACCGCCTTTGGCGACCGCCCTCAGCGCCGCGGGCGCCAGCTCCCCGGCCGGCGCATAGATGATCGCGGCGTCCAGCGGCTCCGGGGGCGATTCGTCCGACCCGCCGACCCAGTCGGCGCCGAGCGAGCGGGCGAAGGCCTGCGATTCGGCGTCGCCCGGCCGCGTGAACACGAAGAGCCGCCGCCCCTGCCACTTCGCCACCTGGCCGATGATGTGCCCCGCGGCGCCGAAACCGTAGATGCCCAACCGCTCGCCGGCGCCGGCGATGACGAGGCTCCGCCATCCGATCAGCCCGGCGCAGAGCAAAGGCGCCTGGTGGGCCGGCGGCGCCTCGGTCGTCAGAGCATAGGCGAACCGCGCATCGGCGATGGTGTGGGTCGCAAAGCCGCCGTCGCGCGAATAGCCGGTGAACAGCGGCGAGTCGCAGAGGTTTTCGCGACCGGACCGGCAGAAACCGCAGACGCCGCACGTCCGGCCCAGCCACCCGACGCCCATCCGGGCCCCCAGGGCCAGGCCGACGCCCGCGCCGACCGCGTCCACCTCGCCGACGATCTCGTGGCCAGGAACGATGGGGGTCCGAATATCGGGCAGTTCGCCGTCGACGACGTGAAGATCGGTGCGGCAGACGCCACAGGCCAGAACCCGCAGCCGAACCTCACCAGGGCCAGGCGTGGGATCGGGCCGTTCGACGAACTCGAGCGGTCGTCCGACGCTCGTCAGCGCCATGGCCTGCATGCCTTCGCCTCCCGCGCGGCCCGCCGTCGTACTACGCTCGCGGCGAAACGCCAGCCGTCAAACGACACGTTCGGCGCCCGTCGGCCCGCCAGGTCGGACACCCCGGTCTCAGAGGCCTGAAATCACTGCCGTTTTCGTTTACTTGACATTTACCGAGAACACCTAGAGAACGCCTGCGGATGTTTTTGATTTGTTCCGGCCTCGGCCGGACGAGCTTCTAAGGCGGCCAAGCATGCTCACGCGCAAACAGCACGAACTGCTCATGTTCATCCATGAGCGGATCAAGGAGACCGGCGTCTCTCCGTCCTTCGACGAGATGAAGGAAGCTCTGGATCTGGCCTCGAAGTCGGGGATTCACCGGCTGATCACGGCGCTGGAGGAGCGCGGCTTCCTTCGCCGCCTGCCGCACCGGGCGCGGGCCCTGGAAGTCGTGAAGCTGCCCGAGCAAGCTACCGCCGCGGCCCCACCGCGCGGACGGGGCGCGTTTCGTCCGACGCTCGTGGAGCCTTCGCCCGGCTCCGCGCCGCCGTCGACCGCCGCCAACGACGTGCGCGAGCTGCCGGTGCTGGGCCGTATCGCGGCCGGCACGCCGATCGAAGCCATCCAGCACGAGCGCGACCGGATGCAGGTGCCGGAATCGATTCTCGGCGCCGGCGAGCACTTCGTGCTGGAGGTCCAGGGCGACTCGATGATCCAGGCGGGCATCCTCGACGGCGACTTCGTCGTCATCCGCAGGACCAACACCGCCAACTCCGGCGAGATCGTCGTGGCGCTGGTGATGGGCGAGGAAGCCACCTTGAAGCGCCTGCGCAAGAAGGGGGCGTCCATCGCGCTCGAGGCCGCCAATCCCGCCTACGAGACCCGCATCTTCGGCCCCGACCAGGTGCAGGTGCAAGGCAAGCTGGTGGGCCTGCTGCGCCGGTATCACTGATCCTCAGGCGTCGGCCCAGGGCAGTCGGGCGCCGGCGATCATCCTCTCCAGCGTCGCGGGATCCTGGTGGTAGCCGTGGTCGGCCGCCTCCAGGCCAAGTTGGGCGGCCGCCAGACGCAGCGTCTCCGGACAGAAGAAGTAGCCGACATGGCGGGAGATGCGGCCGTCGGCTTCCTCCAGCCGCGAAACGCCCGTCAGGATGCGACGGCCGCTCTTGCTCGTGAAAACGCCGATCGAGACGTCCTCGCCATCGATGGTCGCGCGCTCGAACATGACATCGGCCCGCCGAGCGAGGTTGACGTGCGTCCAGGTGGCGTTGCGGCCGCGCTCGCCGCCAACGCCGCGCGCCTCGTAGACGACGGTCTCGGACAGGATCTCGGTCAGGGCCGTCAGATCCCGGGCGTTGAAGGCGGCGACGAAGCGGTCGATGAGTTCGACGGGCGCCGCCCGCCCGCGCGGCGGCGCAAGGAACGGTCCGGCGAGCTTCGTGCGGCCCCGGTGCAGCGCCGACTTCACCGCGCCGGCGCTGGTCGCGAGGATCGCCGCGATCTCCTCCAGGCTGAAGTCGAAGACGTCCTTCAGCACGACCGCCGCCCGCTCCTGGGGCGCGGCCCGTTCGAAGAGGCTGCGGGCGGCCGCGGGCGTCACCATCGCCGGCTCGCTCGGCCCCAAGTCGGGCGCCCGGCTCGATGCGAGCAATCCGCGCGCGCCGTGACGCTGGGCGTCGATCCAGAGGTTGGTGGCGATACGGCCGAGATAGGCGCGGACGTTCGAGACCGGCCAGTCGCCGCCACCGGAAACGTCGCCCTGGCCGATGGCCGCGAACGCCTTCAGCAGCGTCTCCTGAGCGAGATCCTCGGCGTCGAAGATGGAGCCGGTGAGGCGCAGACAATAGGCATGCAGCTTCGGTCGCGCGGGCTCGACGGCGTCGAGGAACCTGAACCAGAGCCCCCGCAGCGTCCGCGCGGCGTCGTTGTCCATCGGATGGGTCATCGGGCCTCCCTCTCGATCCTAGGACGAACGAGGCGCGCCCGAGGATACGCGGATCAGCCGCCGTTCACAGACCAGGGGCGCGCGCCCCGCAGGGGCTGCGACCACTCCACGCGCCAGCCTTGCGGCGTCGCGAACAGTTCCGCCGCGCCGCCGACGGCGAATTGCTCCGGCGTCAGGACGAGAACCCCGCGGCACGCGCCGGGCAGCGCCACCTCGGCGCGGAGCACCAGGACGTCGGCGCCCCCGCAGAGCTCCTGGAGGCGTTGCGGCTTCGGCTGACGTCGTGTCCACCAGATCGCCAGCGCCGGCTTGACGCCCGGCCGAGCGACGCAGGACCAGTAGTCGCAGTCGAACAGCGCCCCCCGCGCCTGTTGCATGTCCGCCGGCACGACGAGACCTCGGCGCTGGGCCCAGAGATCGGTGGCGTAGGTTCGAACCGCCGGCCGCAGCGCCACCTCGTGGCCGCCCGCCGCGACCGCCGCATCGCCGCCGTCGCCGGCGATCCAGGCGACGGGCGCCGGGGGCCGGGGCCAGAGCGCCACGGCGGCCGCCAGGGGCAGGCCGAGCCAGCGCAGCCATCCGGTCCACAGGCACACGAAGAGTATGCCAAAATAGGAGATCAGCAGAGCGATCTGGGGCGCGGCCGAGGTCGCGACGCCGGCGGCGGGCGCGGTGGCGAAGAGGTGGCCGAGCGCGAGGATCGCCCGCGCCGCCCAGCCGGCCACGAACAGCGCCGGTTCGGCGAGGCCGCGGCCCATGAGTTCGCAGAGCAGCGCCACCGCCAGCGCCGGCATCATCACCACGCTGGCCACCAGATCGGCCGTCAGGTTCGCGAACACGCCGTAGTTGGCGATGCGGTTGAAGTGCTGGATGGCGAACGGACCCGTCGCCGCGCCGGCGACCAGGCTGACGACGAAGAGGGCGGCGAACCCGTCGCGGGCGCGCTGGAACAGCGCAATGGGCCACGGCAGCCCCGACGGCCTGGGCGCACGCGGCCAGACCTCCGCCAGCGCCACCAGCGCCGCCGTGGCGCAGAACGACATCTCGAACCCGGGCTGGACCACCACCTCCGGCTCGGTGGCGAGAATGATCAGCGCCGCCAGCGCCAGCGAGCGCAGGCTGACGGCGCGACGGTCGAGCAGGATGGCGATGAAGGCCACGGACGCCGTGATCGCCGCGCGGCGAGCCGGGGCGTGGGCGCCCGAGAGCACCAGGTAGGCGAGCACGGCTGCGAGCGCGCCGACGGCCGCGACCTTCTTGCCGGGCACATGCACCGCCAGCCACGGCCAAGCCGCGATCAGGAGCCGCAGGCCGAAGAACACGAAGCCGCCGAGCGCCGCGGTGTGCAGTCCGGCGATCGCCAGCATGTGCGCGAGCCCCGCCGAGCGAAGGTCGTTGCGAACCTCCGGCGTCAACCAGTCCTGGTGACTCGTGGTCACCGCGACGGCCAAGCCCGCGGCGTCGCCAGCCTGGCCGCCGAGCGCCCGATCCATGTCGGTCGCCAGGCGCCGGGCGGTCGCCCATCGGAAGGCGTTGACCGCCATCAGCAGCCTTAGACGCCATGGCGCGGGCGGCGCGTCGATGATTTCCGGCGAGCCGCGCGCAAGCCCCACCCCACCCTCCCCGGCGAACCAGGCGTCGCGCGCAAAGTCGTAGGCGCCGGGCGCGGCCGGCGACGGCGGCGGATCGAGCAGGGCTCGGACGCGGATGGCGGTTCCGGGCGCGGCGATCCCGGTCGGCGGCATCACGATGCGTACGCGGAGCGGAAGTTGGTCGGGGCTCAGACCGCCAATCCAGGTCGGCGCGATCAGCAGTCTCGGACCGCTGGCGCCCGGCGTATCGACGTCGACCACGAACCCTTCCACCGTCGCGACGCCCAGGCCGGCCGGAACGATCGGCGCGGCGACGTGGTCGCTGCGGAGCTTGGCGACGCAGAAGCCCGCGGCCGCGACGGCGGCCAGCGTCGCCAACGCGTGCAGCCCGCGGCTCCAGCCCCGCGCCGTCACCAACACCGAGGCGCCCGCCAACGTCGCGCAGACCAGCGCCGCCGGCCAGACCGCGGGCTCGTTCTTCAGCGCCAGATAGCTCGCCGCCCCGGCACCGAAGGCGACCGGTGTCCAGACGAACAGGCGATCGACCTGCGCCCGCGCCTGAGCGAGCGCTTCCCGCGCCACGTCGCCGGCCCTAGGAAGGCGGCGAATCCACGTGTTAAGAGGCCGGCCCCCCGCGCCCGGCAGAGCCATGCCCGAACCCAAGTCCCCCGTCGTCACTCGCTTCGCCCCATCGCCTACCGGGATGCTGCACATCGGCGGCGCCCGCGCGGCGTTGTTCAACTACTTGTACGCCCGTCACACCGGCGGCAAGTTTTTGTTGAGGATCGAAGACACGGACCGCGAGCGGTCCACGCCGCAGGCGGTGGAGGCGATCTTCGCGGGTCTGCGCTGGCTGGGCCTGCAGCCGGATGAAGCGCCCGTGTTCCAGTTCGCCCGCGCCGAGCGACACCGCGAGGCGGCCTTGGAGTTGCTGGCGCTGGGCGGCGCTTATCGGGACT